>NZ_AP018316.1:3011456-3035614 GCF_002368115.1 Dolichospermum compactum NIES-806
GTGTGACACTTGCGTAAGTCCTAGATCTTTAAAACACTTATACAAAAATTTTAAAGCACAAAATCTGGTTTGAATATTCATAATATTTTACTTTCATCGAAATCAATATTTACGCCAAATACAATAAACTTCTGTATGCAGGTTAAGTCTTTTTGAATAATAATAAAACTACAATGATTTGTGTCTAGCAGATACACCCCAACCTCACTCTCTTCTCACTTGATTGACATATTCTAAACATTCTTCAAAATCGTCTCCTGCCCATTCTGGGGATGTTTTCAGGAAATCTAACAATGATTCTACAGTATTTTGATGCTGTTTTTTTTGTTGTTCAATTTCTAAAATTGCTTGAGCTTGAGCAAAAGCCACTAACAACACTTGTTCTAACATAATTATCACCACTTTGTTAATTTACAGATTATTATATTATTGTACATTAACTTTCACATTGGTAGCTGAATTATGTTGCTATCCGTAATAGAGAGTCAATTAAATTTCAATTTATTAATCCTGTTATTTATTAAATGAATATCAATATATTAAATATTTAATAAGCGTGTCACAGTCTCTAGTATACTCACCCAATAATTTTGGTGCTTCAGGTGCAGAGGTTGAGATTTTCAAACTTCTCTCTTGAGAAGGATTCTGAAAATATAAATAATCTATAGGATGGATCATATATTTTACCCTGAGTGAAGTTGGGCTTGGTTTACCCTCCAAGCCTTTTTATTTTTTTTGCTCGTCCTTCAACCTATTATTTATCGGCTGTCATACCTGGACCTTGTGCTTCTTGTATCATCTCAGGAGAAAGTTCTCGCACTGTGCGAAAGGGAAATAGACGAGTTGAGGAAATTTGAGCATAGTCGGAAGTCAAAAAAGGAGCATATTGACTAGCTTCAGGGGTTAACTGTGCTGCCATTGCTAGGGTGATACCTTTGAGAAATTTCCGCACATCTTTAGCTTGTTCTCCAACTACTTCTTTGTTCAAGATAGGTGTATTTGGTTTCCCCATTTGATATGGAGTCAGACTAGGATCTATGATGCTTAAATGAGAAGCACCAACCACACCCACCAACCATTTTGGGGAGGGAATTTTCGCAAACCCCGTAACTTGTTCAGTTAATGCAGGGGTAATTTTATCTGCGGAACTAGAGAGGATTAATGTGGGAATTTGTACTTTTGTTAACCCAGTTTCCCCAAACATTAAAGAGGTGGTAGGATTAAGAGCGATCGCCTGTTTAATTCTCCCATCTCGCAATTGATAGGTTTTTCCTGGTAATGCTTGAGCCACACATTGAAGAGTTTCACCTAAATTGTCCTTAGCTAAGTTTGGCTGACAGCGTTGTTTGAGGTTTTCGATTTGTAATTCACCCCCAGCTAATGCTAAAGCCGTTCCCCCACCAAAGGAATAACCTACAACCATAACGTTATTCGTTGCCAGTTTTCCCTGTAGGGGATTGTTCGCAGTTTGGTTAAGTTTTTCCAGTTCATCAACAATAAAACTGACATCTTTGGGACGGTCTAAAAATTCTTGGGGTGCAACAAGTTGTTTTCTACCTTTGCTGACTGCTTTAAAAGTAGTTTCATTACTACCAGGATGTTCCAAAGCCGCAACAACATAACCATGAGAAGCCAAATGTTCGGCTAAATAACGCAAGTCAGTCCGCACCGAACCCCAACCATGAGAAAAGACAATTAAAGGTTTATTTACACTAGCAGCGGTAGAGAAATAAACATCCAGGGGAATTTGTCGTTGACGCTTTTGGTCATTGAAATTTAACTTGAGTGTCTGTACCTGTGCGCTTCCTGCTTGAGTAGGATCTAGAGAATAGGCAACTTTGATATCTTTAGGGTTAACTTGGGGAGAAAGACCAAACATAAACCGCTGAGTGCGGACAAATGCACCATTTAAACTCCCCGCTACAGTTAAAGCCTGGGGTAAATTAATTTCTAGGCGTTTGCTGGGATAGGCAGCAATAAAACTTAGTATAGATAAACCCTGTGGAGAATTAGCAGCTAAAACCAATCCCCCTTTCATCGCTTGTAGTCCCGCCTGATCTCGACGGGTAATAGCGGTCGAGATATCACTGAGAATTGTAGTCCCAATTTGGGTATTGATTAATCTATCTAAAGTAGCAACATTGATGGGAATTCGGATTTTTAGTCCCTCTAACAAAAAACGACGTTGTTCTTCAGTCATTCTCTTGGTATAAGTTCCTAAACTATCTGGTAATTTGCCAGTTTCCGTAGATTTTTTTAACTCTTCCAAGGACGCAGATTCCTCCAGTTGTCCATAACGAATCACAACCGTATCTGCTGCGTGTACAGAAGAATTAACTCCAAAAAATGGTGTCAGCGCGACAACACAAAATGCTCCTGCAAATACCTTAAAATTCTTCCAGCTTTTCTCTGTGAACATCTTTAATATTGCCCTTCAAATTAGGAGATTCTATCTGATTTTACGGTTTTTATCCCACACTCAGACACCCCATTTCTGAATCAGCAAATCCTATAGATGCAATAGACAAAATAGAATACATCCATGATTAATGATCTTAATATCGATAAGTAGGTGGGCGTTAAAAATTGTCGTTGGGGCAAGGGAACAGGGAACTCTTAACAGGGAACAGGAAGAGAGTTTTGAGTGATTTTACTTTTCTTCACATACCTTTAAATTTTTCTGTTCACCTACTTAATAATTCCATAACATTATTGAAATCTTTAAATTTCCGCATATTTATTTATCTTAGCTTCATAAATAGAAGTGTAGAAATTAGTACCGTAGTACGGTACTAAAAACTCAAGAACCTGATTACACAGGCTCTTCAGGAGATATTTAATTTTTGTTTGACTCATGCAGTTGTATTAAAGCTTTTGTCCTGTGTAGATAGAGCGAACTTCACCGTTACGACGAACAATAACTTCTCCGTTACTGACTTCTACTAGTGTCCAACCTGTAGTACCAATATTTTCACCCAGATTAATTCGGCGACTAATACCATCTACCTTAAACAAAGCCACAGATTTATTACCCAACTCTAATAGTCCCTCTAATTGTGCAGAATAGCTAGGTGCTAAAACCTGTTGTGGTATATTATTGGGTTCTTTTACAGGCGCAGGAGGAACTATCGTTGGTAATTTCGGTGGTGCGACCTTCAGCGGTTGAGGACTAACCGCTGCTGGTTTGAGATTAACCTGTGGTGTTTTAGTTACGGACTTAATTGCTGGTTGTATAGTATTAATGGTAGGAGGATTATTAACTGTTAAAGATGAAGGTATGGTAGGTGGTACTGGGACTATGGGAACAGTTGGTATTTGATATTTGGGTGCGGGAGACTGATACACTGGAATATATATGCGCTCAACCACATTAGGGGTCGTTAAACGATTATTAGCAGGTAGCATATTGTTTGCTGCTACAGGTAGTGGTAGGGTTTCTGTTGGTTGGGTATTTGGTAAAGGTAAAGCAGTAGTTTGATTGAGATTAACAGTGGGAAATCCTGGTTTGGCAATTGTTTTATCATTGGTTCTGCCTTGCTGTTCTATGACAGTTAAGGCTTCCAACATATAATTTACTAAGTCTAACTGAGGATCTGTGGTTACAGACGCAGGTGATGGTATCCGGTGATTTGGCAAACTTTGGGAAGTTAATTGGGCATTTATTGTATTTAATAAACCAGACTCGGTTAAGTAGACCATACCCAGCGTCCCGATGGTTAGGCTTAATCCCATAAATATAAGTTTACTTAAACCACTGGTTTGTTGTTGTTCAGTAGTTGTAATTGCTCTGATAGATGGATGATTAACCACTAGTGTAGTGGTTTGGACGTTTTTAATAGGTGCAGTAGATTGTAATGGACGATTAAGTTTTGATGGCAAAACCACATCTGGCATTTGAAATGTCATGGTTTGCACGGGGACAGATTCGGTTCTCTCTCTATGATGATTTCGCTTGCTTCGACCATCAAGAATGTTGTCAATATCATGAAAAAGTTCATCCATTAAGCTTTCAGCATAGCTTTCTATTGTCCAAGGCTCGTTATTAACGAAATCTATGCCTAAGGACATACTGGCGCTATCGGACGCTTCTGAAACAAGTAAATCAGCGCTGGATTTGGGTAACATAGGCTTTTCGGTTGTAGCTGAAGATAATGAGAGGACAAATTTGCTACTTCCTGGAAATCAACTACTTTTTTAATTGAACAGCTGATTTTTCTTGCCAGAGTCCAGGATTTGATTAGCTAATGGTATTAAATTGTACTCTGTTATGGAAATTTTGGTGAAATTAGTTAGGAAAATTTATAGGAGTTGTCCGGTGTCCGTTGTCCAAGAGAAGGAATAAGGAAGAAAAAAATTTTCCATACTAGAATATTTGTCCTCCCTATTACCCATTACCTATTACCTGTTACCGTCTTGTTTTTAGCTACTTCTAAATATATCAAAAGAGCGTTGATATCGGCTGGGTTAACTCCGCCAATTCTTGCTGCTTGTCCAATTGTGAGGGGTTTAACTTTGTTGAGTTTTTCTCTGGACTCTTTAGATAAAGTCTCAATGGCTGAGTAGTCCAAATCACTAGATAGTTGGCGATTTGCTTGACGGGCAACTTGGTCAATTTGGTTTTGCTGTCTGGCTAAATAACCAGCGTATTTGATGTCAATTTCTGCCCCTTCTTTTTCAGCTTGTTTAAGACTGGGGTTATCAAGTCCGTGACGTTCTAAATCAATGTAATGGATACCTGAACGACGCAGTAAATCAGCCAGGGTAATAGAACCTCTAATTACTTCTTGAGTATCGTGAGCGATCGCTTGTCCCACTGCCTCATGCTCTTTTATTCTAGTACCATGCAGGCGTTTTTTCTCCCCTGTAATTTGTTCTTGTTTTTGACTATACAAATCCCAACGTCGGTCATCAATTAAACCTATTTCCCGTCCTAACGGTGTCATGCGGATATCAGCATTATCAGAACGCAGTAATAAACGATACTCTGACCGACTGGTGAGCATTCGATAAGGTTCGCGTAAATCCTTCGTACACAAGTCATCAATTAACGTGCCAATATAACTTTGTTCACGGGGGAAAATAATCATTTCCTCACCCCGGACAAACCGCACTGCATTGATTCCTGCTACTATACCTTGGGCAGCAGCTTCTTCATAACCAGTCGTCCCATTTACCTGCCCGGCACAAAATAACCCTGGGATTTTCTTGGTCATCAAGGTAGGAAAACACTGAGTTGCGGGCAAATAATCATACTCTACAGCATAAGCCGGACGCAACATCACACAATTTTCCAAACCAGTCAGACTCCGCAACATCAAAATTTGCAAAGTTTCGGGTAAACCAGTGGAAAAACCTTGAATATACAATTCAGGAATATCTCTTCCTTCCGGTTCAATAAAGATTTGGTGACTTTCCTTATCGGCAAAGCGGACAATCTTATCTTCAATACTCGGACAATAGCGAGGTCCTTTTGCTTCCACCCAACCACCATACACCGGCGACAGATGCAAATTTTCCCGAATTAACCGATGAGTTTCTGGGGTTGTCCGGGTCATGTGACAAGGCATTTGTTCCCGTTCTACCCACACTTCGGGGTCAAAACTGAACCATCGCACAGCTTCGTCTCCCGGTTGAATTTCCATTTTACTGTAATCAACGGAACGCTTATCAACCCGTGCTGGTGTCCCAGTTTTCAGTCTGCCGGTTTCAAATCCTAAACGATTCAAAGTTTGTGTTAATCCTTCCGCTGCAAACTCTCCCGCGCGTCCTGCGGCCATGGATTTATTCCCCACCCAAATTTTACCGCCCAAAAATGTGCCAGTGGTGAGAATTACCGCTTTACAGTGAAAAGATACGCCAAAATAGGTTTCTAAACCAATAACTTCATTACTATCATTTAAGATTAAATCCGTCACCATGCCTTCCCGAATTGTCAAATTCTCCTGATTTTCGACAATTCCCTTCATTATCGCTGCATATTCCCGCTTATCAGTTTGCGCCCGTAATGCCCATACCGCTGGACCCCGTGAAGAGTTGAGGATGCGTTTTTGTAGGTATGTCCGGTCTGCCATTTTGCCAATTTCCCCACCCAAAGCATCTATTTCATGGGTTAATTGGGACTTAGCAGGACCACCCACTGCGGGGTTACAGGGTTGCCAAGCGATTTTATCTAAATTTAGGGTCAATAGCAGAGTCCGACAACCGAGGCGGGCAGTGGCAAGCGCTGCTTCGCAACCGGCGTGACCTGCACCGACGACAATCACATCATAAGCGTCTCGGAATTCAGCGGAATTGTGCATGGTCATAACCAATTAAGAATTAAAAATTAAAAGTTTAAAAAGCTAGTTACATTCAGTATTTTAGCCTATATTTAGGGGCGATTTCAGTTTTTACTAGCTTAGTTACAGAAGTAGTAACGAGAGAATTATTGTTTAGTTGTAGCAGATATAAGGTTTATTGAGGGTTGAACTGTAGTAATGGGTAAGAAAATTTACCGGATATTTACAATTAATCAATTTATGGTTATGAATTTTTATTTAAGCTAAAAAGATTAAGTTAAAATACACTGTGTCAGGTTTATTTTTGAAAATATCATTTAGATGTAAAAACATGAAAATCAATCAACTAAGCTATTATGACCATAAAAGAGAATGGCGGCTTGAGCCAATCCGGTTTTCTGAATTAAATCTTTTAGTGGGTGTTTCTGGTGTTGGTAAAACTAGAATTTTACAAGCAATACTTGATTTACAAAAAATATCTGAGGGTAAATCACTCAATGGTATTGAATGGGATGTATACTTTACTTATGAAAATAATCAATATCATTGGAGTGGTGAGTTTGAGTGCAATATTTCAGATGGTTTAATCTTGGAAGATCTAGAAGATAAATTTTCTAATAATAGTAATGTCAATATGAAGAAGGAGTCTTTATCTAAAAATGGAGAGTTAATAATAGATAGAAATGAAAGCGAAATCAAGTTTAAGAATAATAAGCTACCAATCAAGCTTTCAGCAATTCAAAGTGTAGTTGAAACATTAAGTGGAGAACCGGATATAGCCGCAGTTCAGCATGGATTCAAGAAAATTATTTCGACTGAAGAATGGGGAAATTCTTATTCGACTAGTATAAATCTTATTTATAATATTCTTGCAGATACAATATTTAATGATGTTTCTTTAGATAAAAGAAGGATGATTATTCAAAAGTATTATGAATCTAACTTGCCAGTTCAGCTTAAATTATTACTTGCATATTACGAAAAAGATCCAATATTTCAAGGGATTAAAGAAATATTTATAAATATATTTGAACAAGTAGAAGATATAAAAATAGAACAAGATGAAGATGAAAGTGAAGAGAATAATTTGGTTATTTCTATTCAAAAAAAAGCTCCTCTAACAATTAAAATAAAAGAAAGAGGAGTAAATCATTGGATTAGTCAAAAATATATATCATCTGGTATGTATAAAACCCTAATGCAAATCAGCGAATGTTATTTTGCTCCTGAAGGATCTATGATGTTAATTGATGAGTTTGAAAATAGTTTAGGAGTGAATTGCATTAATGTTTTAAGTGATTTATTAGCTGAAAGCAGAAATTTACAATTTATAATCACCAGTCATCATCCTTATATAATCAATAAAGTTGGAATGGAACACTGGAAAATAGTAACTCGTAAGGGTGGTGTAGTAACTGCTAAAGATGCAAAAGATTTTGGACTAGGTAAATCCAGACATGAAGCATTTATGCAATTGATTAATCTCGATGAATATAATGAAGGAATATCAGCATAATGAATATCTATTTTCTTGTCGAGGGAGATACTGAAGAAAAAGTTTATAAAGCTTGGCTTAAGTATCTTCTACCAGAATTAACACGAATTGGACTACCCCATCAAGTTGATCATAATAACTATTATCTTTTGAATACAAAAGGTCAACCGGGAATAATTTATAGACATTTACCTGATGCTATTGCAAATATTCAAGGGTATAGTAAATATAATTATCTTGTCATTTGTTTAGATGCAGAAGAAGTTACTATTGATTATAAAAAAAAAGAAATTTATAAATGTTTAAAGTCTCAGAATATTGATTTAGGAAATATCCAATTTCATATCATTGTTCAAAATCGGTGCTTTGACACCTGGTGCTTAGGAAATAAAGGAATTTACCCTTTACAGCCAGAAATTAGTCCATTGTTAGATTATACAAATTATTACGATGTTTCAGTTAATTGTCCAGAAATTATGGGTAAACAAAATTTTAATACTCATGCTCAATTTCATAAGGATTATTTAAAAGAATTGTTTAAGATCAACAATCTTAAACATTATAAAATTACTAATGAAGTCATAAAAGAAGAATATTTAGAACAATTAATAGCCAGGGTTCAAAATGAAACTGAGCATTTACCTACCTTTCAAACTTTCATAGAATTTTGTAATATGATTAAATCAAAGTTGTGAAAATAACTAATGCCAGGTCAAACTCTTGCTACCAGAGGGTTTTTCTTCTGACTCCTGCTATAACTGACATCTTGCAGATGGTTAATGACAGCACAGTTGGATGTATCCCCATAAATATAAACGAACCAAATTCAACAACAGCCAAAAGCCTTGAGGATTAAGTCAAATTTAAGAATAAATATGGTAGAATGTCCTAATAATGTCAACAAGTAGAATAGAATATTTGTCTGTTGTCGAACACTGCTGCTATATATGTCCAAAATTTACACCGTAGAAATTAACCACCAAGGTACAAAACATACCCTGCAAGTTTCTGAAGATGAAAATATTCTTGACGCGGCCTCAGCTAATGGTTTAGACTTACCGACTTCTTGCGGTGCTGGTGTTTGTACAACTTGTGCGGCTTTGATTACAGAGGGAACTGTAAATCAAGAGGATGGTATGGGTGTAGGTCTAGATTTGCAAAAACAAGGCTATGCGCTGCTTTGTGTTGCTAAACCTCTTTCTGATTTAAAAATCGAAACAGAAAAAGAAGAGATTGTTTATAAAGCGCAATTTGGGAAAGGTTGATAATAATCACCAATCACCAAAAAGTTTCTATATTCTCAAAATCATCAAGGCAAAGGATTTAGGATTATGACAACTCACTTTATTTCCGCTGAAATCGAATTAGAAGAAACTCCCACAGAATTAGAAAAAGCCATTACAGCGGAATTGCAAAAACAAGGTGAACCCCTCCGTTGGGCTATTACCGCTGTTAATCAAGAAGCACAAACCGTAACAGTAGAAGCCGTAGTTACCGCTTAAATTTCTTCTTTGCATCTACTCTACGATATCCCTAAGAGGGATTGCGCGAAAAAACCTGTGATACCCATTCAAAAACCATACACCGTAATTTTAATTATACCTACCGGCATTGGGGCGGCGATTGGCGGTTATGCTGGTGATGCATTGCCAGTAGCTAGAGTTATATCACAGGTATGCGATCGCTTGATTACTCACCCCAATGTTATGAACGGCGCAAGTCTATACTGGAATATTCCCAATGGCTTCTATGTCGAAGGATATGGTTTAGATAAATTTGCGGCTGGAGAATGGGGTTTACGTCCGGTTCGCAGTAATAGAGTCGGGTTACTTTTAGACCAGGGTATCGAACCGGAATTAATGCTGCGACACTTGCAGGTAGCCGACGCAGCTAGAGCTACTTTAGGATTAAATATTACAAATCATGTTATTACTGATGCACCGCTAAACGTAGAATTACGAACTTCTCCGTCAGGTGCAAGTTGGGGAACAATTGGCAATCCTGATAGTTTGTTACGGGCTGCTGAGAAATTAATTATAGAAGAAAAAGCCGAAGCGATCGCAGTTGTTGCCCGTTTCCCCGACGATATGAACGAAACCGCAATTAAAAACTATCACCAAGGTCAAGGAGTAGATCCTCTAGCCGGTGTAGAAGCCGTCATTAGTCATTTATTAGTTCGTACCTTTAAAATTCCCTGCGCCCATGCTCCTGCCCTTGCCAGCACCCCACCAGACCCAAATTTATCCCCCCGTGCAGCGGCGGAAGAATTGGGCTACACATTTTTACCTTGTGTTTTAGTTGGGTTGAGTAACGCCCCGCAATTTATCATTAATACAGAAAATTACAATTCTTTATCCACTGATATCTGGGCAGATCAAGTTGATGCTTTAATCATTTCTGCCACAGCTTGTGGAAGTAGTGCTTTATTGAGTTTAAGTCAGAAACAATGTCAAATAATTACAGTTGCGGAAAATAAAACTTTGATGCAAGTTCGTGGATCCATGTTAAGAATTCCCACCTTACAGGTAAACTCATATTTAGAAGCAGTAGGTGTATTAGTCGCTCATAAAGCAGGTATCAATCCTTCCTCATTAACAATTAACAATCACCAATTACCAATTATTTTTTAAAATCCTGTGATTGAACAACAAAATCAAGAACCAGAAATACCCTATTTAACACGCACCCAAGTCTTAGTAGCAATGGGTGTAACCGCAATTATTCTCTGGATAGTTGCTAAATTATGGTTGCGCTGGGGTAACATTGTGCTTTTTAAGTGGCACTGGCACGAACAAGATTTATTATTAGGAATTAGTTTAGGTGTAATTATTACCATATTAAGTGGTTTAGCTTATCGTCTTTCCCCTCCCTATCGCAAAAGTGCCGATTATTATCTAGAAATGGTTCTAAAACCACTAGCTTTACCGGACTTAATTTGGTTAGGACTACTTCCAGGTTTAAGTGAAGAATTATTATTTCGAGGTGTAATGTTACCCGCTTTAGGTGCAGATTATACGGCTGTAATCGTATCCAGTCTTTGTTTTGGAGTCCTACACCTTAGCGGTCCCCAACAATGGCCTTATGTAATTTGGGCAACTATTGTCGGTATTATTTTAGGTTGTAGCACCCTATTAAGTGGCAATTTGTTATTACCAATAGTTGCTCATATGGTGACAAATTGGCTATCTAGCTATTTATGGAAAATCCAAAAACTTTAGACTTCAGGGGTAGGGATTTTTTTAATTTTTAATTTTTATAGCAACTGCCAAGGTGCTTAGGACATTAATTGATAATGAAGATAATGAACATCTGTCCATAACAAGGTTTTACTCCTTTCCTTCTTCCTTCTTCCTTCTTCCTTCTTTCTTTCTGACTCCTGACTCCTGACTCCTGACTCCTGACTCCTGACTCCTGACTCCTGACTCCTGACTCCTGACTCCTGACTCCTGACTCCTGACTCCCGAAACAAAATATCCCACCTATAAGCCATTTCAGCATTATTTGGTGGGACTTGGGGTAGTTTGATGAAGAGTTTTTCTCAAAGTCAAAACCAGGAAAAACCTAGTTTCTTCTTAGAAATCATCAAGAAACTGACCAATCCGATTAATTAAGGGGTCTACTTCTTGAGGTTCATATTCAGGTATGGCTTGCGCCACGCTAACGCTATCAGGAGGAATATAAGTAAGTGGTTGTTGATTCAGGATAATTGCCAAATTTGCCACTTGTTGAGTAAGTTGCAACATTTGACTTTCTATCGCCTCCAAACGATGAGACTCCCTCGCCAAAAAACGTTCCTCAAAACCAGCTATTTGATTTTGCATCTCACCGATTTTTTTTTCAACCGTAGTTATATTTGTCATCCTAGCAACTGGTTGTACAGTTTCTGGGACACACAAAAATTTCCAGAGAGCCTCCTTACACAGGTCACTGAAAGTTTTATCTGGCTGTGTCTCTAAGGAGTTTTCCACCTGCGCTAATAAACTCTCATCAGCAATTTCTGGATTGAACGTAACGGATTTAACTACCTTTTTTGACCATTGGAACATCAGTTTTATGACCTAGCGCGAACAGCAGCAGATAATTGCGCTTCTCCATAAATATACTGCCCCAAAGCATTAGCTTGCCGAGAAGGTGCAGCTAAGTAAGCGTTGATTTTAGCTTCCTTAAGTAGACGTTGAACATCTTCCCAGAAAAACTCACCACCACCACCTGTAATAATCACATCAGTTACCCGCTCTGGCAACCACGCTAACACACGCGAGCAAATTTCCCGTGAAAACTGCTCTATTAAGTTAGGCAGAAAATCATCTAAATTGGTGGGCTTACTAGCACCTTTGGGACGGTAAAAGCGATCGCCTTTAGGCTTATTAACCGCAGAAATCAGTGCCAGTGATTGACTATCAACAGCACCATCTATTTCCTTAGCTACCAGGTCATAAAACTTACTCATCCCAAAGTCTTCACTCTTAGAAGCAGCCCTAGCAAAGCGGAAATTATCTACCATAATCATATCAATGGTTTGATGACCAATATCAACAATCCCCACAGATATTTTCGTAAAGTCAGGAACTGCTGTGGCTTTATTAGGTTGAGTTTCTGACCATAGCAAACTACCATATCCTTCTGGCATTACCCAGACTTTGGCAATGTTCAAATTTATGGATTCACCTCGGAAATTTACTACATGAGGTCCAGTTACCAAGCTAGTTAACTGTGCCTTTTCTCTTTCAAATTGTTCCAAAGATAAGAAAGGCAGTCCCAGAACTACATAAATTTCATCCCTGAGCTTAAAGTAACCCGCAGATGATAAAACTTTGACTAGAGCATCTTCTACCTTAGATTGGCCAACGCCAAGATTAGCCCCAAAATCGGCGGCTATTTGCCCTACAGCATAGCCACTACCTTGATATTCCAGCCACAAATCCATCAGGGGGTCAGTAGCCTTAGCTTCAAACACACCACCGCGAATTTGCTCAATTGATGTTTGCTTGACATTGGCAGGAATGAAAGCCACGTTAGCAGGTTCACGGCTCACACAAGTCTTTGTGGAGGTTCTACCTAAATCCACACTCAGAATAGTTTTACCCGTAATGTTGGTTGGCTTGCCGGAATTTCCAGAATTTATCGGTGTGGCTGCTGATACTGCTGGAGTCCGGTTCATAGGAATAGCAGCAGCATTCATGGGATTAGCTACGGGCGGTTGATCTGTCATGAAATCTCCTCTGTAAAAAGTTATCATGCCCATCTTACAAAAAGGTGAGCTACAAAAAATTTTAGATTGGGTTAAGTGTAACTAGAAATACGTCAAAATTCATAACAGGCGATCGTCAATTTTTTATGATTTAGTATTTCTGATGTCAGTTTTGGCAAATGTCAAGCTTTTCTTTTTTCTTCCTCCTCTTGACATCCAACCACAGGGCAACCACTGGGGGTTGCCCCCCTCTGACAGGTGTAGGTTGTTTACATTCTGGTGAGGGCAAGACTTGGGCGACAAGGTGGCAAGGGAGGAAAACCCTACAGGATGATGTTTTTTGGCAACAATAACACACCGTTAAAAGACTATTGTGCGTATAAACTCTTCCTTGTCTACGTTCCCTCCAAGTCTTCCCAGTCTTGCCTTCACAGACAATATTAAAAACCTACCCTTGTGACGTTGCCCCTACTCCTAACCCCTCATATTGGTGGGAGAAAAATCATTAATTTTCCCCCACTACCAGTTTTAGCTAAATTTTGCTAAATGGTTGATGTTAAAGATTGGACTCTGGATTCCGAAGACCACTCTAATGGGTTCCAAACTCTCTCTTCTAAAGCCATTTGCTCAATTAGACTAGCCAGGCGTAAAGCTTTGAGAGCTTGTTCACCACCGACAGAAGGCTGATTGCCACCGCGAACACAGTTGACAAAATGCTCTAACTCTGCACTGAGAGGCTGAACATTCGTGGTATAAACCTTTTCAATTAAACCATCTTGTCTATATAAGACTTTTTGATGGTCAATCAGAGGATTGACAGGGGTTTGCCGATGTACCAAAATCTCATTATTGAGAAAATCTGCTTCTGTAAATGAATTTTTACAATGGGCAACTAAACGGCGAATTTTCCGATGGGTAACTTTGCTGGCTGTGAGAGTAGCAACAATCCCATTAGCAAAACCCAAGGTAGCCGTTACATAATCTAAATAACCTGAGTCTAAAGAACGAGTCCCACTAGCAGTCAGTTTCACCACTGGTGAGGCGGCTAATTCTAGCAGTAAATCAATGTCATGGATCATTAAATCCAGCACTACGGAAACATCATTCGCCCGCGCTGAATAAGGACTCATCCGGTGAGATTCCAAAGCCAAAACTTCCTCGGTTTTGAGAACTTGACTAAGTTCCCTAAAAGCGGGATTGAATCGCTCAATGTGACCAACTTGCAAAATACACTGGGATTCGGCGGCGGCATTAACTAGAGATTCTGCCTCGGAAATACTAGCCGCTATCGGTTTTTCAATTAAAACATGGATTCCTGCCAACAAACAGTTTATACCCACTGCATAGTGTAACCGTGTAGGTACAGCAACACATATGGCATCCACATGGGGTAGTAAGTCACAGTAATCTTCAAAAAACCGGACTTTGTATTTGCTGGCAGTTTCTAGACCACGTTCGACATTAATATCGGAAACGCCGACTAATTCCACATCTTTCATGGAACTCAGCACGCGGGTATGATGTTGTCCCATGTTACCAACCCCAATTACGCCTATGCGAATATGGTGCGGCTGGCTGCGCTGTGAATAAAGATTTGGCTCTGACACTGATATGCTATCTTGCACTATTGTTCTCTCCTCAACCACCAAATTTAGAGACGCTACGGTCGTTGGCCTTTATACTTAAACGCCAGGTTTGATTTGTCTTAAACCATCCAGATGGTAACATAGTGATTATCTTTATGAAGAATTTCAAAGTTTGGGTTCAGTTCCCGCCATCTGGTGATCTTTTCCGCTAACAGTTGTTACAGCGATTTCCAATCATATAAGGTACATCCTAGCCCCCTCATCGCTTGCGATGAGGGGGTTGGGGGTGGGGTTCTTGTTCCAGGTTTGATGACAATTTGCTGTAATTATCCTGTTTTTATTCATCTATTAGAAAAATAATGTGTTTTTTCTTTAACTTTGTAACTTTTGTAACCCTTAGCAGGAGTTGTCAGGTATGTTCAGGTATGTATTTAGAAAATTAACTAAATTCAGTACATACTTGGTTTTTACAGCGGTAAATTAATCACCCTTTCTATAAGTAAAATTACAAGTCATTACATAGTTAATACTCAGAGTATAATGTTTTAGGCGATTTATACAATTAATGTTCTCATTCCTGAGAGTATTTTTGTACATATTTAATTTTTGTTGGTTGTATTTTGTTAATTTTCCCATCTTTTGGATGCAATTTATGAAGGAATTGGTAATTGTGCAAATTTCCCTCTCCTCCTGCTATTTCTTCATCTCCCATTTCCTATTCTGAATATGAAAGCTGTAATTTTGTTGTCTGGTGGTTTAGATTCTTCTACTGTTCTTTACCAAGCAAAGGCTGATGGCTGTGAATGTTACGCTATTTCTTTTAATTATCAACAGCGTCATAGTAAAGAGTTGCATTCTGCTTTTATGGTTGCTAAGGCGGCTGGAGTAGTTCAACATCAGGTGGTCAATTTTGATTTACGACAATGGGGTGGTTCGGCACTAACGGACAACAAGATTGATTTACCGGCAGGGCGATCGCTCGACGAAATGGCAGATAATATTCCTGTCACCTATGTTCCTGCCCGGAATACCATCTTTTTAAGTTTTGCTTTGGGCTATGCCGAAGCGATCGCCGCCCAAAGAGTATATATTGGCGTTAATGCCTTAGATTATTCAGGCTACCCGGATTGTCGTCCTGACTATATCGAAGCTATGCAGCAAGTTTTCCAGTTAGGAACAAAACAAGGACGGGAAGGACAACCTATTGAAATTATCACCCCATTAATTGATTTGAAAAAGACAGAAATCATCCAACTAGGTAATCAATTAGGAGTACCTTGGGAAATCACCTGGTCATGCTATGCCGGTGGTGATTCAGCCTGCGGTGTCTGTGATTCCTGTCAATTGCGGTTAGCAGCCTTTGCCGCATTAGGTTTAGAAGATCCCATTGATTATGTTTAGTTAACCAAGTAGCGATCGCTCTTTGATAAACTATAAAACCATACTTAGGGTTTGCTGAAAAAGTTATCTGTGATAGCGCAGCGTGACGTAAGTCATGGGCTAGGAGTCAGGAGTCAGGAGTCAGGAGGAAGAATGAGAAGAAGAGAAGAATAGTCTTGAATTTGGTCAAGTGATAGGGTTTTGGTAGTTTCAACGCTTATTCCTTGCACTTGTTTCACCTTTTTTACCTTCAAACTCTTGATATATCTCAGTTCTAGGTTTATATGGCTAACGCCACGCTACGCTATCAGCAAACCATACTTAATCCTATAAAATATTATGAATCAAATCTATACAACCGATGTCCTAGTCGTTGGCGGAGGCACCGGTGGAACTGCTGCGGCTATCCAAGCAGCGCGACGAGGTGTAAACACAATCCTCGTCAGTGAATTTCCCTGGTTAGGAGGAATGCTCACCTGTGCCAGTGTATCTGCACCAGATGGAAACGAACTACAAGCATGGCAAACAGGATTATGGGGAGCTTTCTTACAAGAATTACAACGCAGACAACCAGGCGGATTAGATAATAGTTGGGTCAGTTTTTTTACTTATGATCCGCGGATAGGTGCAGAAATATTTGCCGACTGGGTACGAGAACTACCTAACCTGCAATGGATTTCTGGACAAGTTCCCATAGCAGTATTACGAACTCACGACTGTATCACAGGTATACGTTTTACAGACTTTACCATCAACGCCAAAATCATTCTCGACGGCACAGAATTAGGAGACTTATTAGCGTTAGGAGACATCCCTCATCGTTGGGGTTGGGAATTACAATCAGAATGGCAAGAACCCAGCGCACCAAAAAATTTTAACTCCCTAACCCAAACCTATCCAATCCAAGCACCAACCTGGGTAGTAGTGATGCAAGACTTTGGAGAAAATACTGCTCCAGAAATTCTCCCTGCCCCTAACTATGATCCATCTCAGTTTACAGGAGCTTGGGATAACTATGGTCCAGAAAAATTTTTGAACTATGGACGCTTACCAGCAGATCAATTTATGATTAACTGGCCTATTGCGGGCAACGATTACTGCCAAAATGCCAATCGGTTGCTAGATGCAGGGGAGAAAAAGCGCGAATTTATGCAAGAATGTTATTGGCATAGTCAGAATTTCGCCCATCACATTCAAACTCAGCTTGGTAGACGTTACGGATTAGTAGAAAACCTATTTCCCCATCCTAACTCCGCCTTTGCCCTCCATCCCTATTATCGGGAAAGTCGCCGCCTAGTGGGCTTGACAACTGTTTCTGAACGGGATATCTTGCCCTTAGCCAACAGCAAAACCGCATTACCCTTTCATGATGCCATCGCCGTCGGTAACTATGCCAACGATCACCATTATCCCGGTGTAGAGTTCCCACTGCAACCTAAATCTATCCGTTGGGGTGGAAGATGGACAGGAACACCCTTCACTATCCCTTATCGCGCTATCGTCCCTGCCACCACAGATGGTTTGCTAGTTTGTGAAAAAAACATTTCCGTTTCTCACATCGCTAACGGTGCTACTAGACTTCAACCAGTAGTCATGGCAATTGGACAAGCAGCAGGTATGGCAGCTTCTCTTTGTATTGTGCTAGAATGTCAGCCCAGGGATTTACCAGTGAAGAGTTTGCAGGCTGCATTATTGACAGACGACGATGCACCTAGCGTAATTGTTCCCTTGTTTAACTTATTAACTAATCATCCCGATTGGTTGTACTGGCAAACTTATTATTTAGACCATCCAGAAGCTTATCCTGCTGATGGTAACTGTCCCTGTATTGTGGTGAAACCAGATAATAAATTAAACCTCAACTGCTTTACAGGCAAATTCCAACGACTAGGTGAGCAAAATTACCAATTTAATATTACAAATGAAACCGATTTTACTACAACAAATTGGCAGCTTGTGGCGTTGATACCTGATATAGATCAGCAACTACAAGCTTTACCCCCAGAAAAAATACTCAAGATTTGGGGGCGGCCAAATTTGTCTGGGAATTGGTTACTTGTTGAATATATTGAAGAAGTATAAAATGAACATTTATTCAGTAAAATACAATACTTTTTCGCAAATTTTCCGGATAGACATATAAAAGTTAAGTATTAGTGAAGTAGAGAGTTCTAAAATAGACATCTACTATGCGTGCTGCCATTTCACTTTTAGTATCGAGTCTGGTATTTGGCTCCTTAGCTTTTAACTGCGAAGCAGTACAGACTCGTTTTTCCGCTCTGTCAATGGCTAAGTCCCATTACCAGCTTTCACCTTTGGTGTTAAACCAGAGTTTCAACCTGGCTGATAACTCCAAACCTAGCCCCAATCAACCCGAAAAGCCCAATCCTCATCGAGGTAGTGGTCGTAGAGGATTAGATGGATAAGTTGGCAATTTCAGTTCTGTGATTTAATCGTTGGAGCGCAATACGTGCCAACCCAGAAATGATATTACCGGATTATTGGATCTTTTACATCCTACATACCACTTCTTGAACTGAAACGGTATAGACAGTTACAGCACTACACTTATTTGATTGTATCGTTCAAAAGTTCCCTTTTACTGACACCAGATATAGATAGATAGTTACAAGCCCTATATCTTTGATCAGTTGCATGGCTTCTGCGTCATCACGCAAGCTAATAGTATTGCAGTTTCTCTGCTAAAAACATAGACAGTTACAGCACTTCATCGCTCGAAAATTGTTCAATATTTCATCAAAACATCTGGTAATTGCTCAAACCTTGGCGTGTATTGGTGACCAACTCACTAATACACGCACCGATCTCACCTGTGGTAATCGCGTCCAGTACACATTGGGCGTTAGTAGGTGGGAATAATTACCAGAAGTGAGGGAACAGAAAACTTTTCTTAGTTATCAACTGTCATCGTGAATGCTGAATTTTTAGTAACTTGGCTTGTGAGCAATCCAATATTTACTTACGAAGTGAACTTGGGTTTCTATTTGCTCAAATCCCGCTTTTTCTAAACGCTCTACTAGGTTATCTGTAATGTAATGCTTGTAATAAGGTTCATGAAAAGTCTCTGGGAAGTTTTTGATCACTAATTCCATCTCCGGTAGATCATTTTCTTGAATGGAATCACAGATGATGAAAACGCCTCCTGGTTTTGTAACCCGAAAACATTCTTCAATTACAGTTTGACGAACTGCCGCTGGTAACTCATGAAACAGAAAAACACAAGTCGTGCCATGAAAATAATTATCTCGATAAGGCAACTCTTCGACATTTCCTTGTACGAGTTGCGGTAATTCTCCAGGAATTTGACATAATAGTTCGTTGGCTTTCCGCAAATAGGCTGAGGATAAATCTATACCAAATAAAGATACGTCGGGTAGTGCTGATCTGATTAACTTCAATGTTCGTCCAGTACCACAAGCAACATCTATGACTCGGAGTTGTTCTTGGGGAATATGGTCAAATGCTGTCAGTTGAGATTTGAGAGGACAGAGGATGCGTCTTCTCATTGCATCAGTTGAGCCACCAAACAGAATTTCCACCTGTAAGTCATATAAATTGGCTGAAAGTTCACTCAAATAGCCATCTGTTTGGTAATGGAAGTTCTGTAAATAGTAGCTGGGATAGTTATCTGTGGCTATTTCCTGGGAAAATTCTTGATATCTCCGGTTTTTAATGCGTTCCCAGATATTTGGTAAGTCTAAGCATATTAATGGATAGTAGCGGAAGAAGTCTTCCCAAGAATCATCAAATAATAAATTTTGTGGATACACACCTGCTTGACTATCTTCCCAGTCTCTTGCCAATAACTGGTTCATGCTGTCTTGGAGTTGTGTGAGCAATTTCGGGGATAAAGGACTGATATTCGGCTGAAGTGATGGATAAATTAGGTTTTTGATCTGTGAACTTACGGTTTTGTGAGTAAAAGCAAAGTAATTCTTTCCTGATTGCAGGGCTTGATAGCTTAATTTTGGGAAAATATCAAACATAGATAAAATTAGGTTTTGTTGATTGTGTTGAGTTTCATCGCTCGCCCAAATTTTTATAGCCAAACACATGGAAAATGTAAATGATTCATAACAATTTTTACCTGTTAACAGGTGTGAATGGTTTATTTTATGGAACTGCAAACTGCGATAGTCGCTCTTTTAGTCTTCTATGTCGCCTGGAATTTGGGTGCAAATGATGTTGCTAATGCGATGGGGACTTCTGTGGGTTCTGGGGCGATTACCCTGAAACAGGCAATTATTATTGCTGGGGTGTTAGAGTTTCTTGGCGCTGTCTTGTTTGGACAAGAGGTAACGTCTACTCTGGGTACGAAAATTGCGAATCCGGTTTTATTTGCGACGATACCACAAACTTTAGTGATGGGGATGATTTCGGTACTGCTAACGGCTGGGATTTGGCTACAAATTGCCACAGCTAGGGGTTTACCGGTTTCTTCGTCTCATGGGATTGTGGGGGCGATCGCTGGCTTTAGTTGGGTAGCATTGGGAGTAGAGGCAATAGATTGGTCATCCATTGGTTTAATTACCATAGGCTGGATTTTAACACCGATAATTAGTGGAGCGATCGCCAGTAGTTTGTATAGTCTGATTCAACAATGGATTTTTAACCAACCCCAACCTCTCTCCCAGCTACAAGAATGGATTCCCTGGTTAAGTACATTGCTATTGAGTGTATTTGGCATTATCGTTCTGCCGACAATCACTCAACCCTTGAGCCAGTTCTTACTCACAGAGGGAAAATTTAATGTTCCCGCTCACGACATTACCCTATTCATTGGTGGAATCGCCGTAATTAGCTTGACCTTGATCAGTTGGCGACAATTGGTAAATAGTCAAATTGACAATAAAATCCAAGGATTATTTGCCAGATTTCAAGTGCTGAGTGCTTGCTTTGTGGCTTTTGCTCACGGTTCTAATGATGTTGGGAATGCGATCGCTCCTCTAGCAGTAATTTCCTACATTAACCACCAAGGTAAAGTTCCCAGTGATAAACTCCCCATTACCTTGTGGATTCTCGTTCTCGGTGCGATCGGCATTGTGGCAGGTTTAGCCGTTTGGGGCAAAAAAGTTATTGCTACAATAGGCGAAAATATTATTTCCTTAGAACCTAGTAGCGGATTTTGCGCCGAACTAGCCACAGCCATCACCATCTTATTAGCTTCCCGCTTAGGTTTACCAGTCTCTACCTCCCATGCCCTTGTCGGTGGAGTTGTGGGCATTGGACTGGTACAAAACATTAAATCAATCAAATTTGCCACTATCCAAAATATCGCCGCCGCTTGGTTAATTACCATTCCCATCAGCGTCGCCCTCAGTGCCACTATTTTTACTACTATTATGGTAATTTTCAAAGCATTAAACTGGCACTAGTACCGCAAGGCGTTCGTCAAAAGTCAAAAGTCAAAAGTCAAAAGTCAAAAGCAATATTGGCCAAGCTTTTTGGCGATTAAGAATGGTTGATTTATTTACGCCGTGCTGTACTAGATAGGTGGACAGAAAAAAACAAAATATGTTATCTAACAAGCAGTAGAATCTTCCAAAACCTATTCCCTGTTCCTTTCTATAAATTAATAGTCTACCATCATGATGGCAACTATCAAGCAATAGATATTCCGTACGGATTTGATGCTGGTAGTTAGGTATTCATTTGTAAGGCTTTTATAAGTTAATTAAATTTATAAGTTCAGTGAAATTGTTCAGTTTCCTGTCTTTTCTCAAGGAAACTTAATACAGGTGTTGTTCGCGCAAAAGTGCCGAGTAACTTAATCATCAAGGTGTTAGAGGCTAGAAACCGATGGGGCGATTTGAGAAGCGACCAGAAAACCCACGCATTAGAGGTGAGCTATCCAGAGCGGCAGAAAATGCTCTATGGGATGTAGTTGAAGATCTAGAAAATCTTCAACAAAATCTGCTGAGGTCGTTGCAGGAAGATGTAAAACGGCTAGAAACTGAAAAAAATCGCTTATCTGGCGATATTCAACGGTTAATTGAGGAAAAAGAAAATCTACAACAATCCCGGCAAATCACTGAACAGCAAGTATTAATCCGTCAATTAGCAGAAGTTTTAGCCAAACATATATCTTCCCAATTACAATCCTCACTGAAAACTTTAGCTACTCAAGCCGTAGAGCATGACTCTTCTGATTTATCTGCGCTGCAAAATGCTCAACTAAACAATAATGCTATTAATGAACTCGGACAGAATGTCACTAATATGTTAGACAGTCTGGATGATAGGGTAACTATTGCTTTTAATTCACTATTACAAGAACTCAAAAATTATCAAGGTGATCTTTCCCAACAGTTGTCACGGATGTATAGCCAACAACATCAAGGGGAAGCAATACTAGCAGAATTTGTGAATCGGTTGCGAAGTGAAGTAGAAAAAAATCGAGATGCTAACTCTGTTAAAACAACCACAGGTGGCGCACCTACAGTTCTACAACTATCTGATAATCTGCGTGGCGAAGCTATAACTCATCAAAATGGTTCTTCGGAAAAATCCTCACAAAGAATTATTGTTGAACCAGTTGCTTTGATTCCTCATGAAGGACACGGTGATTCTACATCAGCAGCGAATGCGGTGATATTATCTTCACCACTAGATAACACTCCTAAACCCAGTTCTTTCGTAAATCCAGATTTACCAACAGTCATACCAGACAATAAAACACCTGAATCCAGTTCTTTCGTAAATTCAGATTTACCAACAGTCATACCAGACAATAAAACACCTGAATCCAGTTCTTTCGTAAATTCAGATTTACCAACAGTCATACCAGACAATAAAACACCTGAATCTAGTTCTTTTGTAAGTCTAGATCCATCGGCCGCAGATAAAGTGCCTGAAAGTAGTTCTTTCGGAAATCCAGATACACCATCAGCAGATCCAAATTCTGAACTTGGTGCTATTTTGACTTCTAAGGTATTAACAGCGCCCTCCCTGGGAGATACCAAACCTGAACCACTTTCTGTTTTAACTCCTAATTTACCCACAGGAAGACCGCCAACACCAAAATTAAGACGGGAAACAACTCCTAGACAACCAACAAAGCCTGAAGAACCAATTACACCCAAACAACAAATAGCTCCCAGACAACAAAGATCCCAGACATCTCCTAATTGGTCACAGTTGCAGATAGGGTTTCTGTTTATTGCTTTATCTACAGTGGTTTCGTCTCTTTACAACGTAGCAATTAAAGCGATTTTCTTTACGGCTTCTAATCCCTTGGGAGGATTACCAACACAACAGTTAATCTTTCCGACATTGGGGAATATTTTCTTGATTTTGATGCTGCGTCTATTAGTGGTTGTGCCATTAATGTTACTTTTATCACCTATATTACATCCTCCTATTTGGCAAGAATTAGAGAATTTATTTGCTTCATTGAGAGCAAACGCAACGCCTACTCAGAAGAAAACTAAACAGGCTCTATTTTTGTCAGTAGTTAGCGGTTGTTTATTATTTTTATCCCAGGTATTTATTTACATTGCTATTGGTGAAGTAAGAACAGGAATGGCGATCGCCCTCTTCTTTATCTATCCAGTCATGAGCGTGTTTCTGTCCTGGTTTCTATTTCAGGAACGTCCTAATCTACTAGTTACTGGAGCAATGGCAGCAATTTTTTGTGGTGAATTATTAGTTTTAGGTAGTCAGTCGGTAGGGGTGAATAACACCTCATTAGGCAGCACCACAGCCATTCTATCCGGGATCGCATTTGCAATTTACGTCATTCTCACCAGGATATGTGCCACTAAACTCAAGTTACATCCCGTATCTTTGACTTTAATTAACTTTACGACCATGTTGTTATTAAGTTTTATCTGCTTAATAATTCCATTACCCGGTAATTTAGGTTTAGCAATTAGCTCATCTAACGTCCTTGAATTGGTATTAAGTGCGTTTATATTAGGTGTCTTAACTTTGTGCGGTTACTTATTCAATAATTTTGGCATTCGTAAACTAGGTTCTCCATTTTCCTCTTTAATTGGAGCAACAGTCCCGATTTTAACCGTAATTTTCGCCGGGATCATGCTGCAAGAATCTCTAGATATTGTCCAAGTTATCGGAGTTATCTTAGTGACCCTTGGTGCAGCAAGTATTAGCTGGAAAAAAACACCTAATCAGGTACAAGCATCTAAATAGGAGTCAGGAGTCAGGAGTCAGGAGTCAGGAGTCAGGAGTCAGGAGTCAGGAGTCAG
>NZ_AP018316.1:3035873-3049692 GCF_002368115.1 Dolichospermum compactum NIES-806
GGAATTAAAATTACCCATTACCGAAAAATTCTTGGAAAATATGTAGATATTTCAGGAATAGGCAGTTATAATAGTTATAATAATTTGTTAGATACAAAATGTAAATCAATCTAAAGTTCCTCCGTCTTACCCTATACCCCTGCATCCCAACACCCTGAGTATCTAAAGTCTTTGAGTTTACCAGGGAAAGGGGCTAGTTAGTCCGATACGAGAAACCATCAATTTACACCCTCAGTATTTACCGCCTAAAAATTCCCGAGTCAAACAGTAATTTTAGGTTTAGATTTAAAATATTTGTATCCAACTGGGTGTATAATTCTTAGTTTGATTTCAAGATCACACTTGTAAACAAGCCATTTATCCGTCTGTAGAATATGACCAACGACATCGATCTGATCAAGCGTCTTGGACCTAGTGCGATGGATCAGATCATGCTTTATCTGGCCTTCAGTGCGATGCGTACAAGTGGCCATAGGCATGGAGCATTTTTAGATGCAGCCGCAACAGCAGCCAAGTGTGCAATTTACATGACCTATTTAGAGCAAGGACAAAACCTGCGAATGACTGGGCATTTGCACCACCTTGAGCCAAAACGAGTGAAAATCATTGTTGAAGAAGTCAGACTTGCTTTAACTGAAGGCAAACTTCTCAAAATGCTGGGTTCACAAGAACCGCGCTATCTGATTCAACTTCCCTATGCCTGGATGGAAAAGTATCCTTGGATACCAGGAAGATCCCGCGTTCCCGGTACGAGTTTGACCAGTGACGAGAAAAAACAAATTGAGCAAAAGCTCCCAGATAATCTTCCTGATGCCAAGTTAGTTACCTCATTTGAATTTATGGAGTTAATTGACTTTCTTCATAAGCGATCGCAGGAAGAGCTACCCCCTAGCCATCAGATGCCCTTGAGTGAAGCATTAGCCGAACATATTAAGCGTCGTCTACTGTATTCAGGAACGGTAACACGCATTGATTGTCCCTGGGGAATGCCCTTTTATGCTCTCACCCGTCCGTTCTATGCTCCAGCCGATGATCAAGAACGTACATACACAATGGTCGAGGACACGGCTCGGTATTTCCGGATGATGAAATATTGGGCAGAGCGGAAACCAAACACAATGCGGGCTGTGGAAGAATTGGATATTCCACCTGATTGGATTGAGCCAGCAATGGAGGAACTAGATGAAATTATCCGGTCTTGGGGTGATAAATATCACAAAGAAGGCGGAGTCCCGATGATCTTACAGATGGTTGTTGGTAATAAAGATGAATAGAAAACAAAATTTTTATGTTGGGTAGGGTGGCATATTTACCAACCCTACATTGTAAATCTATTTACTCATGGGAGTTGAGGGTTAAGGCGAAAGTCTATGGCTTGGGATTAAAACCCAATGGCTTTGTAGACACAGAGCCAAAACCGCTAGATCCTTCACTGGCACTAATACAAGTATTTAATGCTTGAGCAGGACTCAAATCAATTTCCCGACGTAAACCAACTACACACTCAGCAAAGGTTACTGGTAACAAACTGCGACCACAGGATGTTAAGGTAGCTGCATTTTCTGAACCCTGATAACTTTTACTAATGCTAACTACACAGGTTGCTAAATCCTGTGGATTGCGAGCCTGACGACAGGAAGAAAGGGCATCCACAGGTGTGATTTGTGTAAGCTTATGAATTTTTGCTACACATGAAGATAACTCTCTTGGGCGAATTGTCGAAGCACAATCTTGAGATGCTGATGTAGCTGTGATTCCCACACTCAATAGTTGAGCAGCACAAACCCGATAGTCATTCTCGTAGGAATCGGTAACAGCTAGAGTAGGTAAACTACCGATTAGTAATCCACCTATAGTCATAAATGATGCTGTAAATCCTCTGAAGGAATAATTGTTTTTTTTGTTCCCAAAGTTACTCATTTTTTTTCGCTTTTTAACATAACCGTTTTCGGTTCCACCAAGGTTATGCTACCGTAGAATCTAGTCCCAATTTTCTACCATCAAAGAATGTCGGTGTAATCACCAAAAATCAACCGAAAAGTGGTGAATTCGACGGATTGATTTCTTTGAATATTAGCGGTAAATAAAAGACAATTTAGCTATAAAATGTCTATGCTTTTGGGAAATATGCCATAATGGTAGGTCTGAATAAAATTTTAGAAGGATTAAATTAAGGAAACTCATGTCCCGATATAGAGGACCCCGCCTCAGAATTGTCCGTCGTTTAGGCGAATTACCAGGCTTAACTCGGAAGAGTGCTAGACGTGCTTATCCCCCTGGACAACATGGTCAAAACCGTAAAAAGCGCTCTGAGTATGCTATCCGTTTAGAGGAAAAGCAAAAACTCCGCATGAACTACGGTTTAACTGAAAAACAAATGCTGCGTTATGTCCGTAAAGCTAGACGAGTATCTGGTTCTACCGGACAGGTGCTGCTACAATTGTTAGAAATGCGCCTGGATAATACCGTTTTCCGCATGGGTATGGCTCCGACAATCCCCGCCGCCCGTCAATTGGTAAATCACGGTCATGTAACTGTTAATGGCAAACCAGTAAATATTGCCAGCTATCAATGTCGTCCTGGTGAAGAAGTCGCTGTGAGAAACAGAGAAGCTTCTAAGAAGTTGGTGGAAGCTAACTTGCAATATCCCGGTTTGGCTAACCTTCCTAGTCATTTAGAGTTTGATAAAACTAAGTTGGCTGGTAAGGTCAATGGTGTAATTGAACGGGAATGGGTAGCATTACAAGTTAATGAACTACTCGTGGTGGAATACTACTCACGTCAAGCGTAAGACAATTTTGGATTTTGGATTTACGATTTTGGATTGGAATTGTTTTTCCTTGAATCTACAATCCAAAATCTAAAATCTAAAATTTGTTTAATTGACTAGCCGCCAATTTGCGACATGGTACGGGTGTATGTGCCGACAGTACCAGGGTCGCGTTGCTTAAAGTTTATTTCTGATTTGATGTTTAAAATTTGTCTAACTTGTATTTGGAGGTCAGTGGTGCTAATACCAGCACGCAAAGCGGTTTTTAAGTCAGTTTGACCTGTTTCGTTTAATAAGCAGGGACGTAACCAACCATCGGCACTTAAACGCATCCGATTACAGCGATCGCAAAAACATTCTGACATTTGGCTAATAAATCCTATTGTACCTTTAGCTCCAGGAATCTGAAATACATCAGCCGGTCCGTTACCACTAACTTGGGATTCTGTCAAGCCCCAACGCTCACTGATTGATTGACGTAAATCCGCTGAAGATACCCAACCGCGATCGACAAATAAGCCTTCATTACCAATAGGCATAAATTCAATAAATCGGACGTGCCATTGTTTATCAATAGTTAAAGCAGCTAAATCTAAAATCTCATGGTCATTAACGCCAGGAATTACGACTACATTTAATTTTAATGGGTCAAATCCCACATTATAAGCAGTCTGGATTCCTTGCCATACTTGTTGCCACCGCCCACGTCCATGACTACCGATAATTTCTTCAAATATATGTGGATCTAAAGAATCTAAACTAATATTAATTCTTGTTAAACCTGCATCATAAAGGCTTTTAGCAATAGGAGCGAGTAAAAACCCATTTGTAGTCATTCCTATATCTTCGGTTTGGGGAAGATGAGCAATTTTTTCAACTAAATCAACTATATGGGGACGGAGTAAAGGTTCACCACCCGTTAAGCGAAAACGGGTAAAACCGACAGGGATAAATACTTCTTGAATGAGAGTAAGCAGTTCTTCATCAGTTAACAATTGTTGTTTGACAATATAATCAAGTTCTGCATCTGATGGCATACAATATTGACAACGAAAATTGCAGCGATCAATTAAACTGATGCGGAGATAGTCCACCTTGGTTATAATATCGCTAGTTGTCATATTCAAAAAAGGGGTTACAAATCAAACTATTTTATTATAGAGCCTTCATTATAAAATGAGCCATTTATAATCAAATATATAAGTATTGAGACAGAATTAATTACACAATGTCATTGCGTAAGCGAAGCGTGGCGTTAGCTATATGGAACGAAGTGAAATGAAGCAATTCCAAGGGTTGTGATTGCTTCCCTTCCCTCGCAATGACTGTAAATATTTTTGTCCAATTACTTATCTTGGATAATTATATATTTTTTTAGTAAGCAATGCTTACTTTACAAAAATGGAAAATAATAATTTTTGGATTCAAGAATATGTTCATCAAATGTCTTTATTATTGGATTTACCAATAAATGAAGAATCTAAAGATGGAGTAATTGCCAATTTTGAGAAAATCAAAGATATCGCTGAAATCGTCAATAACTTCCCTTTGCCAGAATCAATGGAAATTGCACCTATTTTTGAACCATAAATGAACCATGAAAGATGCTGTATCTATCGCCGAAAATGTGTTATCACGTAAAGTTAGCGCAGTGGATATTACCCAATCTGCATTAACTAGAATTGCTGATAGAAATAATCAATTAAATTGCTTTACAACTATTACCACAGAAACAGCTTTACAAGATGCAGCAAATATTGATCAAGAAATTGCAGGAGGAAAAAATCCCGGTGTTTTAGCTGGTGTACCTTTTGCAGTGAAAAACCTATTTGATATTGCAGGTTTAACAACATTAGCAGGGGCAAAAATCAATGCTGAAAATCCCCCCGCTACCCAAGATGCAACCGCAATTAAGAGATTAAAAAAAGCCGGTGCGGTGTTACTTGGGACGTTAAATATGGATGAATATGCTTATGGATTTGTCACAGAAAATGCCCATTATGGCACAACTCATAACCCCCATGATTTAAACCGTGTTGCGGGAGGTTCTTCTGGTGGTTCTGCTGCTGCGGTTGCTGGGGGTTTAGTTCCTTTTACTTTGGGTTCAGATACTAACGGTTCTATTCGTGTTCCTGCGGCTTTATGTGGTGTTTTTGGGTTTAAACCTACTTATGGCAGGTTATCCCGTGCAGGTGTAAAATTATTTTCTAGCAGTTTAGATCATATCGGTCATTTTGCCAATTCAGTCCGAGATATTGCCACAATTTTTGATGTTTTACAAGGTGAAGATGAAAAAGATCCAGTTTGTACAAAACGTCCGATTTCTAAATCTTTACCACAAATAAATCATGATATCTCTAATTTGAGAATTGCGATCGCCGATGATTATTTTACCCAAAATGCCGAAATAGATGCTTTAAAAGCCGTTCAACAGGTTGCTAATGCTTTAAATGTCAGTGAATATGTAACTATTCCCGAAGCAAAAATTGCCCGATCTGCGGCTTTTATAATTACCGCTTGTGAAGGAGCGAATTTACATTTAGATAAATTAAAAAGCCGTCCCCAAGACTTTGATTTTGCGACGCGAGATCGTTTTTTAGCAGGTGCATTAATTCCTAGTAGTTGGTATTTACAAGCGCAGCGGTTTAGAAAATGGTATGGAAATCAAGTTAGAGAAATATTTGCAAATGTAGATATAATTATTGCCCCAACTACACCCATTACTGCGCCCTTAATTGGACAAAGAACCATGATATTAAATGGTGAAGAAATTCTGATTCGTCCTCATTTAGGTTTATTCACTCAACCATTATCTTTTATTGGTTTACCTGTTTTATCTGTTCCTATTCAACAGGAAAATTCTTTACCTTTAGGAGTACAATTGATAGCAGCACCGTATAATGAAGCTTTAATTTTACGGGTTGCAGCAATTTTAGAAAAATATGGTATAATTCAATAGGTTTATGTTAGGAATAAAACTCTTTTTTAACCCACATTCCGCACCCACAACTGTCACGCCCCAAGGAAAGGGATGTATTTAGTACATAAGAACTAATTGCCGAGAGAATTTTTTGAAGCCAAATAGAAATTATTCTTATTAAGGTACAAGTACAGTTAAATATTCACGACTAAGTATAAAATTATTGGTTCTAAGGTTATTTTGATAGAAAACGTAGTTCAAAATCATTGAAAGGTTTGTACTCAATTACGATGAAAAACCTCAAAAGATGTCCTGATTCACTCCAAAAATGAGAAAATACAAAACAGATGCTTTCGTGGAGTTTCTGTTGTTATGTTTAATGTAAAAGACATTGAATTGAAGAAGATTGACCATTTGGGGATAGTAGCAGGAATAGTAGATTCAATTGGGATAGTAGAAATAATTAATAATTTACTAGGGTCAGAACCAGAAGAAAAAGTCAGTGCGGGTCAAGTAGTAAAGGCGATGATTTTAAATGGCTTAAGCATGATGTCACAGCCTTTATATATGTTCCCAACATTCTTTGAATTAATCGCTTGTGAACACTTAATTGGTGTAGGAGTAAAACCAGAATATCTGAATGATGATAAGCTGGGGAGAGTAGTTTCTTTTTCCAATATAAGTTGTAAAATTTCTAAAACTATATTTCTTGTATAAACAGCATTTTGATATAAACTCGTAGCTGTAGACATCCTTAACCATATATCTTTGCTATTATATAGCAGATTAGTAAGTTCTTTAATTGCAATTTGATTACCAGGATTAATTTTGATTAAACCAGGACTTACGCAACTGGCACAGCGATCGCTAATTATTAGTATATGTGTACTGCAATAATGAAGATGTTATTGAATCAGACTGATTGAGAATTGTTAATAGTAATAGATTAAATAAATGACGGGTATTAATTTTATGAGAGAATGATGATAGGGTGCATTAAGAAATTAATTAACGATGAAATTTACTAAACTTAATTACTGCCAGTATTTACTTAGCAGTCAAATCAACTACACAATGACTAATCTAGCAGAACATTTAGACAATATTAGTCACGATAAAATTAATTATTATTTAAAAAATGAGTTCTATGGATGTTACACAACAGGTGTGTAAAATCCGTTGGAAAATAGAAGAGTTTCACAGGGAGATAAAACAATTAACTGGCATTGAATCATGTCAGTGTCGCAAAGGTCGTCTTCAAAGAAATCATATAGCTTGTGCTATGTTGGTTTGGCTAAGACTAAAAAACTTAGCTTACAACACAGGTCAAACTATTTATCAAATTAAGCATAATTTGCTTTCTAATTATTTAATAGGACAACTAAAACGTCCAGATATTGCTATGTCAATGGTTTAGTCTTTAGGCGCTCGGTGCAGCGTAGCCGCACCATCGCTTGTGCCAGTTGCGTAAGTCCTACCTATTTTCCTAACTTACAGCTAATTGCACCTTAAATCTTTAAAAATTCATTCCCCGAATTATCACACCAATAAAACTCATGAAGCCAATTACCAGTAAAGCCACGCCGATAATTTCCGCACTGTGAGAGGTTTCGTAGGTATAGCGGTTATTTTGAATTTGTTTAAGTAACTGACGGTGTTCTCTTAACCCTAAAACCATTCCCAACATTCCCGTAACAATAAAAGACAACCCCACAATCACTGAAAATCTGACTGGGTTTAGGTGATGACTCAGACGAGTATTTTCAATCGCCCTAACGATAGTGGGAATACCAAAGCCAAAACCAATTAAGGAAAGACAGGTGCGTATCCACGCCATTAATGTGCGGTCTGCTGCCGCTCGACTGCGGTATTTAGCTAGTTCTGTTCTATCTGCTGCTAAATCGTTGGTAGAAAGTTGTTCAGGTGTTTCTGGGTTTATGGGTGGCTGACTCATTGTGGTAAGATGTGCCTGTAAATTACCTCTGAATAATTACTTTTATTGTTGCTTATTGAGTTCTTGAGTCAGAAAATAATTGAGGAAAGTTCTAATTAAGGCAACAATTCCTAATTTTCCCAGAGACTCAAAGGTTGAATGGTAGGTTGTAGACAGAATATCTGCTCCTAATTGAAATTCTAATGCCAGCACTAGCCAAATTCCAAAGTTGAGCCGGATTTGCAGAAATCGGTTTTGACTATGATTATGGTTCAGAGAAATTGCTATTTTTCCGGTTTTTAATACACCCAATAAAATACAAAAAACAGAAATTAACTCTAGTAAGAATTTGAGCAAAGTCACAAAAAATGCTAACCCGCTCTCTAGCTGTTCAAATAATGCCATAATTTAGCTTTTTTCTCACGCAGAGGCGCAGAGGCGCAGAGAGGAATTGAAAAATTGCATTTATTAAGTAGGTTGTTTCTCTAATTTGCGTTTATTCCAAATTGAGTAAAAACTACCTAGAACTGCTCCCAAAATTACATAAGCTATGAGTGTGGGAATTACCTGTTGTTGTACGTCATTCAAAATAGCGGTAAACAAGGCTAATCCCACATTACGAGCAATACAGGAAATTGCTAAAATTGGTTGTGTATCATCATTATGATCTCCTAAACTGTGTCCTATTGCTAGAGAAACAATTATCATGATTGTAATCACAACCATTGGTAATCCCCAAACTTTAAAAAATAGGGGAATCCCTAAAATACCAGCCAAAATAACCAGCAGTAATAAAAGAATATCAGCAATAAAATTTAAAGGTTGGGCGATATTTTCGGCAAATTTAGGAATAAACTTTTGCAGCAACAGACCGATACTGACAGGCAACAACTGTACCATGATCACCTGTCTAGCGACTTCTAAAATTGTCACTTTTTCTACAAGATGCTGAAATAGGCTGAAAAAAATCCCCAAGGTGATGGGAGTAACGCAGACTGCAAGTATGGCCAGGGTTAGCTGAAGACTGGCTGCGTAACAGAATCTACCTCCAGCCTTTTGCGCTCTTTTTGTGGTCAGAGGCGCACCTGGAGAAGCCGCTAACAAGGCTAATCCTGTGATTACTTCTGGGGGTAAGTTAAACAATTTTAGCAGGACAATAACCACTAAAGGAACCAGCACCACAACGGCTAAAAGCGCCCGGAATAGTAAAGCCGGTTTTCGCCACAGGGAGAGCATTTCTTCAAAACAGAGATTGCTGCCTATGGCTAACATTAGAGAAAAAATCGTGATTTTAGCGAAAATCAGCAGTAAAGGATGGTGCATGGCTTTCACTACATAACTTGCTCCCTAGAAAGATATGAAACGAAATAAAGCGATCGCCAGGGTTTAAAAAGCGGTTTTAACCGCACGAGTCGTTTTCCTCTCAGCACTAAAGTGACTGAGTTTCCCACTTACCACAAGGTCTTATGATATCTCTAAACACAACCCCCTATTACTATCTCTGGTAATAAGCTTTATTGCTCCCAACTTCCTACCTGACATCTTGCACCAACAAAAATTGATGTCATTTAATCATTAAAGCCACCTTCAAGCCCGCAGGTTTGAATCTGTAGGTGAAAGTGGCTTTAAAAATCAGCTTATTAACAGGTTGTTATGGCGATGCACTGACAACCCATCTATTCTCTACCTGTTGGTAAACCTAACTTATGATTGCTAGGACTAGGAGAAGACTCATGGTGAGTGATTTTCAACTTGGGTTTAGGACTACCGCCACCGCTGCTGCGTCTGTCGTCGTTGCCTCTACCTTCTTTTGACCAAGAGGAACGACCACTGCGACCACCACCGGAACTGCGTTCACGTTCGCCACTATCACCACGTTTGTTGATTCTGGGTTTGGGAGTTGGGCTTTCCTCAACAGGTAGGTCTACTCCTGATAGTAACCAAGCGGGGCGGGTTTGATCGTAGGCGATTTGTAAAGCAGCAGCGGCGATCGCATGAGCATCATATTCCTCAATCATTTCGCTGATAATGGGCAAGAAGGAAGCTAACCTTTCCCCAGTTAAAGCTTCAGCAACTTGTCCTCTTAACTTCTGGATATGTTGGGCTTCAATCTGTGCCTTGGTAGGAATAGACAGAATCTGCCAAGTTTGACGGTTATGGCGTTCAAATGCCTGTTGTTTGCGGCGTTCAAATGCCTGAACTAAAGAAATTGCCGTTCCTTCTTTTCCAGCCCGACCAGTCCGACCAATCCGGTGAACATAAGTCTCAACGCTATCGGGTAAATCAAAGTTGATTACATGAGAAAGTTGATCAACATCCAAACCTCTAGCTGCAATATCAGTGGCTACCACCCAACGCACTTGACGGTTACGGAAACGGATTAATAGGCGTTCCCGGGCTTGTTGGGATAAATCACCATGATATTCATCCACACTATGACCAGCAGATTGCAATTGACTGGTTAATTCTGCGGCTGTGCGTCGAGTGCGAACAAAGATTAAAGCTGTTTCTGGATCTTCCATTTCCAGAATTGGTTGTAAGGCTTTAGCTTTTGTCCAATGACGGGGAATCATGTAAGCCACTTGATTGATTTTATTCGGTGCGGCTTTGGGTTGTTCAACGGTGACAGTTACCGGTGAATTCAAAAATTTATTGACCAACATCCGAATTGATGGTGGCATTGTGGCTGAGAATAATGCTGTTTGGCGTTCTTCAGGGGCTTGAGAAAGAATTCTTTCTACATCGTCAATGAAGCCCATGCTTAACATTTCATCAGCTTCATCTAAGACAAACCATCTGACTTGATCTAATTTCAAGTTACCACGATCTAGTAAGTCTATGACCCGTCCTGGTGTCCCAACAACGATTTGCGCCCCACGTCTGAGTTGCATAATTTGGCGGTCAATTGATTGACCACCGTAAATAGCCGCTGCTTTCAAGTAACTGTTACCAATAAATTGGGAAACAGCAGCGTGAACTTGAATTGCTAACTCACGAGTTGGGGTTAAAACTATTGCTTGTACAGCTTTTAAGCTGGGATCTAGTTTTTCTAAAATTGGTAGAGAAAAAGCTGCGGTTTTACCTGTTCCTGTTTGGGATTGACCAACTACATCCCGACCATTTAAGAGTTGAGGAATTGCTTGGGTTTGAATATTTGTAGGTTCAGAAAAACCCATGTTTGCTAACAGTTCAGCCCGTTCTTGGGAAATACCTAATTCTTGAAATGATAAATTCATTAATGCTCCTAGATTTGATTGTGAATTTTGAACTTGTGAACCGATACTTATTTGTAAATTAAGTCTTATACAACAGCAGATAGCAGATAGGAAGATAATCTATCACTATTGATAACTTGACCATAGAGGTCATAGGCATCGGCACTTTCAATTGCTACTTTGACGATGGTTCCTAGCCTAGCCTCTCCTTTAACATAGACTTGACCATCAACTTCGGGAGAAAATCTGCCGGAACGACCGATTAATTCTCCACCTTCAGGATTTTCTTGCTCAATCAGGACATCAACTATTTTGCCGACTTCCTGCTGATTTTTCTGGAAGGAAATTGGCTGTTGTAATTCCATTAGTTGATTACGGCGTTCCGTCATCACTTCTGCTGGAATTTGATTGGGTAGATTGTAGGCGGGAGTTCCTTCTTCTGGTGAGAAGGTGAAGACACCAACATGATCAAATTTATGTCGTTTTGTAAACTCTAATAAATGTTGAAAATGTGCTTCCGTCTCTCCAGGAAAACCAACTATAAATGTGGTTCTTAGCACTGCTGATGGTAGGGCAATTTTCAGCCGTTCCATAATCCCATCATTAATTTGCCCTTGCCAAGGACGATTCATGGCGCGGAGAATTTCTGGATGGGAATGTTGGAGAGGCAAATCCAAATATGGTAAACAGTTGGGGGTTTCTTGGATGGCAGCAATTACATCTGGTGTGAGTCCGGTGGGATAGGCGTAGTGCATCCTAATCCAAGGGATATCTACTTTGCCTAATGCCCTCAGCAATTCGGCTAATTTGGGTTTCCCGTAAATATCTAAGCCGTAATTGGTGGTGATTTGGGAAATGAGTATTATTTCTTTGACACCTTGACTTGCCAGTTGTTGGGCTTCGGCGACTATTGATTCAATGGTACGCGATCGCTGGTTTCCTCGCAAATGGGGAATAATACAAAATGCACACCGATAATCACAGCCTTCTGCCACTCGCAGGTAAGCTACTCCTTCAGTGGTTGTCCGATAACGGGGTGTGGTTTCATCGGCAATATAGGTAGGTTCGGCAGTAATTTCTTTAACTCTCTCTCCCTGTTCTACTCGCTCGATGATATCAACAATTTTGTGATAATCCCCTGTCCCCACTACCGCTACTGCTTCTGGCAATTCTTCCAATAATTGTTCTTGAAAGTGTTGTGCCATGCAGCCAGTAATGACGATTTTTTTATTGGCTTCCGCTAGTTCTACTAGGGTTTTTACTGATTCCTGTCGAGCCGCTTCGATAAAACTACAGGTATTGACAATTACGTAATCTGCTACTTCTTCGTTACTATCTACGCCATAGCCTGCATTTACTAGCAGTCCTAGCATATGTTCTGTATCAATTCGATTTTTCTCACAGCCCAGGTGAGAAATGGCAATTGTTGGCTTTTCAACCATATTTTGAATAGATCTTCCGTTTTTCCTTGTTAATTAACATTCAAGCGTTGGCTTAGGAATATGCAAACACCAAAATATCCCAGGAAAATGAAGCGGGTTTTACTCCTGACTCCTGACTCCTGACTTTTGACTCCTGCTATAATTTCCACCCAACTACCCGCTACTAATTACCAGATTTAACCTATATAACTAGCAACTTTAACTAGTAAAAGCCAGATTACGACCTTCAGCTATCATGTTGATAGGGGTCATATTATGATACTTCTACTAATTTGTTTCCCAGGGTAATCTTTAAGTGTCTTTGGGTAAGTCCGACACTCATTATATTTTTAACAATTCGCTTAATGGTATTTTGCATTACCGCAGCGTGGGCGTTGTTAATTTACCCGTTGGGAAGCCGACCAAGAGGTCTGTTGTGAGAAGCCGCTACCCAACTGGGGAAATCGCATTGGCGACTACGCCTATCAAGCAGTAATGCTACTCGGACATTTGCAATTAAATGCCGGGAAGCTGCCTTACATCTTGTGAGTGGCAAACTTCTCTTGTCATCAGATTCTATCTTAACATATCTTATGGAAGGTTGAAAGTTAATTTATATCTTCAGGAGGAGGCAATAATTTGACCATAAAAAGGTGGGGTCAGGGGCAAGGAGATGGGAAAAATTACTAATTACCCATTACCAATCATCTATTCCCTGTTTTCTGTTCCCTAAAGCAACTTATATTATTAGTATAAAAGGCGGAAGGCTGTAATGCCTAGAGAATCTACATTTTTTGTTTGATTCTTCCTGTCTAGTTATTGATGCCATTTTGTTACCCCCTCGTCTGGAGAGTGGGGATAGGCAAGAACTCCAGACTGTGACAAGTAAATTAAAGACGCGGACTTATATCAGTTGGTTTAAACTGATATGGTTATGCTATAACACTCATTACATAGTTATTGAATAACTGATTTTCACTAATTGAGTATCACTTGAGTATTATGGCAAAAGCTAAAGCTGACAAAGGTTCTATCGGTCTAATGTCTGAAAAAAACAGACTCAAGGTAAACTTCCCTAGACAATACTTCCCAGGCATAAGTCAGATTAGGAAAGGATTACAACTGTCTGATACCCCTAGCAATAGAGCAAAAGCAGTTGAGATAATAGAACAATTGCAAATCGAATTAAAGCGCGGTAAATAGTTAATACGAATATTCCCATTACCCGAAAATGGTGAATTATGGCAATTATTAAAGTCATTACCACAACAGGACGGTAATGAAAATGATGTAGTCTTTAAATCACGTGATTTAAAGATTTTAAATGAAGTATTAGCAGGTTGTCATTGGAGAGGGCATGAGCAGCGCAAACTTAAAGGAATAATACCTACTTTGATAAAACAGGGTAAGTTGACAAAATACCTGCCACCTTACAACACTCGACACACATTCATTACTCATCAAATTTTTGATTTAGGACGTGATGAGAAAATAGTGTCGGCTTGGTGTGGACACAACGAGAAGGTGTCAGAGAAGCATTACCAGGATGTCTCTGATAGA
>NZ_AP018316.1:3050185-3219334 GCF_002368115.1 Dolichospermum compactum NIES-806
CACAAATCAATCCAGAATTACCTGCTAACCAATCACAGGTTGATAACCAAAAATCAGAGTTAGAACTGCTTAAAGAACAACTGAAGCGGCAGCAAGAAATGATTAATGAACTGTTAGGTAACAAAGGTTAGTTTGGCTAGAATAACCTTTGGTAGCTAGGCAAGGCTAGGAAGTCAAGGTTACGAAGTACGATAGCTTGCCCTGACTGTATGACCGACTAGCGTACAATAGGGCAGTAAGGTTAGGGAGTTAAGTAAACTACTATTTAGTACAATAAGGTGACTGGTAAACTAAATATTTAGTGAGTATTCTGTGAGTATTGAGTATCTAGTTAACAAGTTAGCTAAAAGCTTGATACTAGATAGCTAAAATAGCAAATAAAGCTGTTTTGAGTATTCAGTGAGTATTGCTAATGAAGTAATAGGCTATAGGTTATAATCTTGCGTTGTTTTCATCAGTTATTTAAAACCCGAACACCAATTATTGGCGTAGTACATCTGCTCCCTCTTCCGACTTCAGCCCGTTGGGGAGGTAGTCTCAAAGCAGTGATTGACCGCGCTGAACAAGAAGCCACAGCCCTTGCCAGTGGAGGGGTAGATGGGATTATCGTTGAGAATTTTTTTGATGCCCCATTTACGAAAAATCAAGTTGACCCCGCAGTTGTGAGTGCGATGACTGTGGTTGTGCAACGCATTCAGAATTTAGTGACTGTGCCTTTGGGGTTAAATGTGTTACGCAATGATGGTAGAAGTGCGATCGCTATTGCTAGTTGCGTTAATGCCCAGTTTGTGAGAATTAATGTTCTCACGGGTGTGATGGCAACAGACCAAGGTTTAATTGAAGGGGAAGCTCATCAATTATTACGATATCGTCGGGAATTAGGATCTGATGTAAAAATTTTTGCTGATGTTTTGGTAAAACACGCCCGGTCTTTGAGTTCTCCTAATTTGACGGTTGCTGTTAAGGATACTATTGAACGAGGTTTGGCTGATGCGGTAATTTTATCTGGTTGGGCTACTGGTAGTCCTCCTGACCAGGAAGATTTGGAACTGGCTAGTGTTGCGGCTGCTGGTACTCCTGTTTTTATTGGTAGTGGTGCAAGTTGGGAAAATGTGGGGACTTTGTTACAAGCCGCAGATGGGGTGATTGTTTCTAGTTCTCTGAAACGTCATGGTCAAATTCAGCAACCAATAGATCCAATTCGCGTCAGCCAATTTGTCGAAGCTGCCCGCAGACCTCTATTGTCTAAACTATGATTCTTTTGATTTTCTTGATTTAGATGATTGGAAGATTTCTGAACTAATTACCAATTACCAATTACCAATTACCAATCACCAATATTATGATTCGTCGTCGTTCTACTCCTTGGATTCATAAATGGTCGCGTCCGGCGATCGCAACTATTGCTGGTTTTGGTATCCTAAATACAGGTTATCTCACCTATGAAAAGCTGACCGGCAGCACTCCGGTTTGTACTACCCCAGAAAATGTTAAAGGTTGTGTGGATGTCCTTTCTAGTCCTTGGGCTACGGTTTTAGGTCAACCATTACCTGTATTTGGTTTATTGGCATACATGGGGATGTTGATATTGGCTTTAGCTCCCTTAGCATTGAACGCAGGGGAAAATCACAAAAGTCAGAAACAACTAGAAAATTTAACTTGGTGGTTGCTGTTTGTGGGAGCGATCGCTATGTCAGTTTTTAGTGGATACTTAATGTATGTCCTGGCATTTCAACTCAAAGCCTTATGTCCTTACTGTATTGCCTCTGCCTTGTTTGCATTAACTATGTTAGTGTTAACCGTCATGGGTAGAGATTGGGAAGACATCGGACAACTTTTATTTACGGCTGTGATTGTGGCAATGGTGACGCTAATTGGGACTTTAGGAGTTTATTCTCAAGTAAATCCATCAGGTAACATTACTGAATCAACTGATGGAAAACCCACAGCAATTACCTTCACACCTAAAGAACAACCAAATCCTGACTTTGGCTGGGAAATTACCACTAAATCTGGTGCAGCAGAAATAGCTTTAGCCCAACATCTTGTTAAATCTGGTGCTAAGGAATATGTAGCCTATTGGTGTCCCCATTGTCACGAACAAAAGCTACTTTTTGGTAAAGAGGCTTATCAAATCATTAATGATAATTCTAAGGTAGAGTGCGCTGGCGATAGTCCCAATGGTAAACCAGAATTATGTAAAGCTGCAAAAATCGAAGGTTTCCCCACTTGGATTATTAATGGTAAAAGCTATAGCGGAGTCCAGACTCTAGAGGAATTAGGAAAGATCACTGGTTATACAGGTCCGAAAAACTTTAAATATTTCCGCTAGAGATTAAGACTAAGGAATGTGAATTAAATAAACTGCAAAAGTAAAAAAGTAGGGTGTGTTAGCGACAGCGTAACGCACCATTCCACATTAAATCAGAATTGCAGGTTATTAAATTTGCGTCCCTACAATGGGAATAATTTGAAAATCCAAGATGAGGATATTCCTTTAAACTACAAAATTGATGCTAATGAAAAAGTAATTACCCCACCTTTTCGAGGTGGGGCGGTTGTGCGTTTTCCTGTGCAACTAATTCAGAGTCTTGTCGGTACTTTGTCGGTAGAAACATCAGGAGAAACTGTGATTCCTTCCTATGGTCAGTTAAATATAACTGTGAATAATCAAATTATTAACTCACCTATTGGTAAAGAAGGATATTTTTATTTAGACAGTGTTGCTCTGGGAAAATATCCAGCTAATGTGGACTATGAAGGGGGTATTTGTAATTTTGAGCTAACTATTCCCCAGTCTCAGGAACAAATGGTTAATTTAGGTAATTTAAAGTGTATCATTCCTTAACGATTACAGTATTGTAGGGTGCGTTAGGATGAAATCCGTAACGCACAGAATCCTTGATAATGGTGTGTTACGCTGTCGCTAACACACCCTACTTCGTGAACGTTTCTCAACCCAACCTACAATAAATTTTGTTTTACATAAAGGGAAGAGTAGAACCACCGGAGATAATATTACCCATTACCCATTCCTGATTTTGGACAAGAGTATGCACTTGCCAATTAGGATCAGTTTTAGGGTAATCTAAACGGTAATGTCCACCTCGGCTTTCGGTTCTAAAAACAGCACTTTTCAGAATTAATTCGGCAATATCTAATAAATTACGAGTTTCAGCCCACAGCCGCAATTCCTTTTCAATTTGTGGTTGTTGAAAATTAACTGATTGTGTCGGTTTTAAACTCAATAATAATTGACTTAAAGGTAAAGCCGCAAAGTCTTCTTGCCAAGATGCAACTTGAGAAACAGCATTTTCTAAACTTGATTGTTCTCGACAAATACCCGCACTTTGCCAAACTACACGAGGTAAATTTTTGCGAATTTCTGCTAATTGTCTTTGTTGATTTTCCCACTCAATTAGAGATGGGTTAACTGCCAAAGTTTCAGTTTCAATAATATTAGCAGATTCCTGTTTTCCCAGTTGCAATTTTTCATAATCAACATTAGCCATTTGCGCCCCAAAGACAATACATTCCAACAACGAATTACTGGCTAAACGATTAGCACCATGTACTCCCGTACTGGCAGTTTCTCCAATGGCATATAAACCGGGAATATTCGTGGAATTCATCACATCTGTGAGAATACCACCCATCCAATAATGGGCAGCAGGTGACACAGGAATGGGTTGAGTAAAGACATCAATGCCCCAATGTTGACAAACAGCGATGATATTCGGGAAACGGTGGCGAATTTTGTCAGGGGGAATGGGGCGCATATCTAACCAGACATTCGCTGTAGCCGGGTCAGCGGCCGTTTTTTGTAAATGACTGAAAATAGCTCGACTGACCACATCACGGGGTGCTAGTTCTCCTGCTGGGTGGTAATCAAAGGCAAAACGTCGCCCGGTGTCATCCACCAAATGCGCCCCTTCTCCACGCACAGCCTCACTAATCAGAAAACGTCCCGGTTTACTCAAGGCTGTGGGATGAAACTGGACAAATTCTAAATCCCGGAGAATTGCCCCCGCCCGCCAAGCGATCGCCACACCATCACCTGTACTCACTGCTGGGTTAGTGGTTTGGGCAAATACTTGACCACCGCCACCAGTAGCTAAAATGACAGCCCCGGCTCTAATCCAAGTAATTTTCCCTTGATAAAATAGGCTAGTTCCCAAACATTGACCGGTTTGGGGTTCTATCCATAAACTCAAAGCCAAGGCTTGCTGAATGACTTTGATATTCTCACGACGCAGGACTTGATCTGTGAGGGTGGTGGTAACTTCCCTACCTGTGGTATCGGCTGCATGAAGCACGCGAGGACGAGAATGGGCTGCTTCGAGGGTTAAAGCTAAGTTACTGTCATGACGATCAAAAGCTACGCCTAAGTTAACTAGGGATTGAATACAACTGGGGGCTTGTTCGGCTAGGAATTTGACAGCGGCGATGTCGCATAAACCAGCCCCTGCTTTTAATGTGTCTTCAATATGCAGTTTTGGCGAATCTTCTGGGGCTACGGCTGCGGCTATGCCACCTTGCGCCCAATCACTGGCAGAGAGTGAGACTGTTTCTTTAGTAATTAAGCCGACTCGTAAGGATGTGGGTAGACATAGGGCTGTATATAGTCCTGCTGCACCAGCACCGACTACTAAAACATCGAATTGGTTAGGAATATTTATATCGGGCAAGGTATAACTATGATTTTTGTGATTTGGATGATTTTTGGGATTTACAGCCAGGAATAGGGAACAAGGTATAACTATGATTTTTGTGATTTGGATGATTTTTGGGATTTACAGCCCAAAATTTAAAATCTCAACTTAGGGTATGGGTAATTGGGAATATGTTTTCAATTCCCAGTCCCCAGTCCCCAGTCCCCAATCCCCAACCCTTAGTTATCTGTAAATACCGTTGTTAATGCGATCGTCGCCTTCGTTGAAGTTAGGCTCCAATTCTGTCACGGTGAAATTATCCAAGTTAGCTTGCAAACGTTCTTTTTGGCGATCGCTCAATCCTGGTAGATTTAATACATCTTCTACTTTTTCGTAGGGAGCATTAGCGATGATCTTTTTCGCCAATGTAGGATACAGTCCTGGATATTGTTGGAAAGCAGCGATATTGGTATTGTTCAAATCAATTTTCTTACCAAACTCTGTTCCTAGCTTCTGATCTGCTCTATTTTGACGAGCGATCGCTAAAACTGGAACTTGATTTCCTACAAAGCTATTGAAACTAACAGCTTGGGCTGTCTGGGTAGTTCCCAGTATTCCCCAGCAACCTAGCAACAATGTAAATACAGTGAATAAACGCACCAATCCTTTCACGATTTTTACCTCTTTTTTTCAAGGAATAATAAAATTTTGCAGCCAAAAGCCACGAACTTTAGGGCATAAGCCGGAAGTTTAAGGATGTCAGTGTAGTTTCTTTTCTAACTTGATCCTAGCTCCTTCATGGTTTAGCTTCATGGTTTAAGCTTGAGAGCTTGCACAACAGTCATCAAAAACTAATATACAGCGTATCAATATCCATAATATTTAGGACTATTTGGTTTGATTTGACTTTTGGCAAAAATCTGACCTCATAGCACCTCTGCGCCCATTTTTCGGTGTTTACCTAAATTAATAGGAATGTCACGCCAGAACTGCTGCTAATAAGAAGAGACTGTCTACTAGAATTGTACTCAAAACTGCGCCTCCAAAGGCATACCAATGGCATTGTTTATTAAGTAAAGATCCTGTTCCCACTGTCGTCAGCATCAGGGCAAGAATGACTGCCCAGCCTTCTCCCCAAGGTGTTTGGACTTGCGCCAGGGCATTCTGTAAGATTTGTGAAGCACCAGATGGATCTGTGATCATAATTTGTCGCCAATAAGGCATCAAATCCACCAAATAAAAATAAATATCGGTTAAAACCGTTCCTAGTAAAGAACCAAGGTAAAACCAATTGCCGACCTTGCCCCAATTTTTCGCTAAACACCACACAGCAAAAGGTAATCCTAGTGCTTCTATCGGTATATGCCAGATTGGTTCATATCTTAACCAACCCCAATAAATCGCTCCTGTTAACCAAGTCCAGCTAAAGCCAAAAAGTAAATCTCCCCATAAATAGGTTTGGGGACGTGACATTAATTTAATACTGAGCCACACCCAAAAGCCTGTCATTAATACGCTCAGAATAGGAAAGGATCGCACCAATGGGGCTTCTACGAACACTGGTATTGATACTAAAAATACTGATGCTAAAAATATTAACCAATTTTGTCGGGAAGATAGGAAATTTGGTAAATGAGAATTTTTCAGGCTGTGATTGATATCTACAGTCGGGTTAGTAGCTGTATAGGCAGAAAATGTATGATTAATCAAAGTTTCTAATATTTGTTACTAAACTTTACTTATCTTCAGAATATCATAACTGAAAATCCCCCAGGGGGGCATCTTGATTATACATGAAATTTATTTATAGAGGTATGCACTCAAGCAGGAAAGGCATAGGATCATGACCTTGGCTAAGTTTTCAGACATATTATGATTACGTTGGCGAATTGGTATTGATAAATCATCAGATTAATTAAATAATTTGGGAATATGGTGATTGAATGATAAGTTATTTGTATAGGATTTTTGTAAAAAAGGACTTTCTCAATTATGGGGGGTCTATTCTCATGATTATTGAGAATTTTATCAATAATCAAACGAGTTTTGGTGATTTCAGCTAGGGGGCTTGACAGTGTTCCGAGTTTTTGGTATGTTGATGGTATGAGTGGGAAAGTGTGCGCTCATATATAGATAGATTTTTTATTCATCAAGATAATAATTTCCTAAATAGCTCCCAGACACAGAGAAATAACAAAATAATATTTGTCCATTTAATTGTCAGAATCAGGATAAGTAGGTGAACAGAAAAATTTAAAGGTATGTGAAGAAAAGTAAAATCACTCAAAACTCTCTTCCTGTTCCCTGTTACCTTGCCATAACGACAATTTTTAACGCCAACCTATTTAATAAGATTTTGTCTAAAAAGACTGACTACGACCAAGTAAAGTTGGATAGTTTGCTATAATTACGCATTGATTTTGGGAGTCTAGTTAATGACAACAATTTTAGAGTTAAATAGTATAGATTTACTATTATCACAACTGTTACAGGTAGGAGCGCCTAGCGAAGTAGCTAGTCAAGTTGATTTGGTTCAAGGAGTAATCCAGGCATTTATTTTAGGAATTGTGCAAGGAATTACCGAGTTTTTACCAATTAGTAGCACGGCACATTTAATCATTGTAACTAAAGTATTTGGTTGGAAAGAACTTGGTTCTAAAGATTTTGTTGATGCTATTCAATTTGGGAGTGTAATTGCCATTTTGTGGTATTTTTGGGCTGTAATTTCTGGTTTGGTGAAAGGTGCAATTACAGCTTTTCAAACTAAAGACTGGGAAAGTGAAGATGGGAAAATTGTTGTGGGGATTGCTGTGGGGACAATTCCGGCTTTAACTATTGGATTTTTATTAAAAGATGTAATTCCCGAAAGTTCCTTGATTATTGCGATTATGTCGGTAATTATGGCGATGCTGCTAGGTTTAGCGGAAAAATTTGGAACTCGTAAACGAGGTTTCAATGCTTTGGAAATTCGAGATGGTATTCTGGTAGGATTAGGACAAACTTTAGCTTTAGTTCCGGGAGTTTCTCGTTCTGGTTCAACCTTAACTACTGGGTTATTTTTGGGGCTAGAAAGAGAAGCAGCCGCGAAATTTTCTTTTTTGTTGGGGTTTCCCACTTTGACGATTGCGACTTTATATAAAAGTTTGAAGATCTTCAAAATGTTTCAATCTGGAGAATTACCAAATAATATTGTAATTCTGTTAGTTGTTGGCATTGTTTCTACCTTTATTTTCTCTTATTTATCAATTGCTTTTTTAATCAAATACTTGCAAACTAAAAATACGTTGGTTTTTGTTTGGTATAGATTAGCTTTTGGCATTTCTATTTTATTAGCGATCGCTGCCGGTTGGCAAGGATAACTCTGTTATGTAATAATTCAGGAGTCAGGAGAATGCAGAAGTTTTCAATTCCCTGTTCCCTGTTCCCTGTTCCCATGACTACCATTCAACCTGCTAAAATTACCAAGGTGCTGCCTGACTCAATTGCGGAGGAAATTGGCTTTACAGCCGGTGATGCGATTGTGGCTATTAATGGCACAAAACCCCGTGATTTAATTGATTATCAATTTTTGTGTGCTGATGAAATTCTCAAATTGGAAGTTTTAGATGCGACGGGGAAAACCCATCATGTCGAAATTGAAAAGGATTATGATGATGATTTAGGACTAGAATTTGCCACAGCTTTATTTGATGGTTTAATTCAGTGTAATAACCGCTGTCCTTTTTGCTTTATTGATCAACAACCACCAGGAAAACGGACTAGTTTATATTTAAAAGATGATGATTACCGGTTAAGCTTTTTATATGGTTCTTATCTAACTTTAACGAATTTAAGCGCGAAAGAATGGCAAAGAATTGAACAAATGCGGTTATCGCCTCTGTATGTTTCCGTGCATTCTACGGAAGCTGATGTGAGAATTAGACTTTTAAAAAATCATCGCGGTGGGGAAATATTATCCCAGCTTCACTGGTTTCAAGAACGAAGATTGCAAATTCATGCTCAAGTTGTTGTCTGTCCTGGGATAAATGATGGTGAACATTTAGAAAGGACATTGCGGGATTTAACATCTTTTCATACTGGAGAATTACCAACCGTAGCATCAGTAGCAGTTGTTCCGGTGGGTTTGACACGGTTTCGTCCCCAGGAAGATGAACTCGTACCTGTAACGCGGGAAAAAGCCCAAGAGGTAATTTATCAAGTTAAATTACTCTCCCAGGAATTTCGGAAAAAATATGATTCTAGTGTCGTCTGGTTAGCTGATGAATGGTTTTTAATTGCTGGAGAAGAATTACCCACTGAAGCTGAATATGAAGAATATCCGCAAATTGATAATGGTGTGGGTTCAATTCGCTTATTTATTAAACAGTTTACCCAAACTGCAACTGAGTTATTACCACCAAAAATTATCAATCAACGCAGATTAACTTGGGTGGTAGGTAATGCAGTGGAAACAGCATTTCAACCCTTGGTAGAACAGTTAAATACTGTCGCCGGTTTAGAAGTGAAGATGCGAGCTTTATCTAGCGATTATTGGGGACAAAGTATCAGTGTGACTGGTTTATTAACCGGACATGATTTACTTTTAAACTTAAAAGGGCAAGATTTAGGAGAGGGAATTTTATTACCTAGTGTCATGCTGAAGCATGGGGAATTGGTATTTCTAGATGATATGACGGTTGCAGAAGTATCTCAAAAATTAAATGTCAGTATTTTCCCAGTAGCGGGAGTTGAGGAATTAATCAATACTTGTCTTCAAGCGGACTGATAATTAACAAAAGTCTTTCTTATATCAGGGAACAGGGAACAGGGAACAGGGAACAGGGAATAGAAAAATCAATTGAACGACTCATCTGTTTTGGCGAAAGAAGATTAAATATGCGTCAAAGGAATGGTATTTAAGCTAAAACCATCCTTCTTGTTCTAGGGTTTCGATTAATTGTAAGCCCCGAGGATCGCCAACGCCCAGTAGTGAGGCTTTGGTGTCTGCTCTCACTCCTAAGTCTTTATCTTCGGCAAAAGCTTGGATTAATGCGTCTATAGCTGTGGCATAGACGACGTTAGATGGTAGTTCTTTACAAAGCTGGCCAATTGTCCAAGCGGAGTTACTTCGTACAGCGGCGATGGGGTCTGTAACTAAGGCTTCAATTAGGGCGGGAATTGCGCCGACGATGGCTTCATAACCTACTTCTGTCATCTGTGCTAGGGCGCTGGCTGCCCAGAGACGGACGGCGGGAATATCGGTTCTCAGGGCATCTGTGAGAGGTGCTAAGGAACGGCGATCGCGACAATTACCTAAAGCCCAGACTATGCCTTTGCGAACATAACCATTAAAATCGCGGTTGAGTTGCCTAATTAAGGGTTCTACGGCTTCTTTGGCTGGGTTACGTCCGATACCATAAGCAGCGCTAACTCGCACTAGGGGACAATTATCTGTTAAAAGATGGATGAGATGAGGTGTTGCTCGTTCATCTTGAATATCACAAAAAGCACGCGCTGCTAACATCCGTTGTTGGGGTTGGGGATGGGCTAGGAGTACCAGCATTAATTCCACATCAGGCTTTTCCACTTCTGATTCATCAGTCAGTGGTTCTATTTGGTCTAGTGGGGTAATAAGCTCCCCTTCGCTGTCGAGTAGGCTGAGTTCGTATTCGTCGTACATAATTATTCAACTGTAACCTGTTCCCTGTTCCCTGTTCCCTGTTCCCTAATTAGAGTGATTTTATCATCCAGAGGGATTGTTCTTGATAACCAAGTTGATGATAAAGATTTAATGCGGGTGTGTTGGAGAGAAATACTTGTAGTCCGATTTGGTGATAGGTTTGCTCACCAGAGGCATTACGGTTTTGTTTAGCCCAATTTTCTATATAATTCATCAAGGCTTTACCAAGTCCTCTGCGCCGATATTCTGGGATGACGTAGAGGAGAAAGATGTGCGGATGGCGATCGCCACTAACCTGATCTATAGCATTCCCCACCCATAAACAAGCTACGGGTGATTGGTGATTGGTGATTGGAAAATTATTTCCTCCTGCTCCCTGCTCCCCGCCCCCTGCCCCCTGCTCCCTTACCTCTGCATCTACCCACCATAGGGGGGTATTACGACAGAAGTATTGTTCAACTGTATGTGCTAGGTGGGAAAAGTTTTGATCAGGGAATTGTTCTTGGTAAGTGCGCTGCATGAACTTGACCAAGAGGGCTTTATCGAGGGTAGAACCTTGGCGAACAGAATAGCCGGGGAGTAAATTCACAATAGACTTATTTCCCAATTACTTAATGATCATGCCAATAGGTGCGGGGGCTGCCATATCGGAGGGTAAAAAGATGCGGGCGCTCACGGCTACTAAAGCCAGCGTAAATATCAAGATGGCCAGGAAAGGCGCGATATATTGACGAAAAATAGCCATGTTTTTGTTTATGAATAAATAGCAACAGTATTAATTCTAGCGAATTCCCAAAAATAAATAATCCAACTTGCACTAAGCAAAATGAATTTGTCTATTTCTGCCCTAATCTTAAGGCTGATCTTGGTCTAACTCATTTAAGACTTTTTCACAGTACCAATTTTCGGGCATTCCCGGAACATTTTGTTTGGCTTGTTCAATTAGTCTTTCCGCCGCCGCTACGTCTCCAGATAATCTAGCGATGAGGCGATTTTTGAGGTAGTTGCCGGTCACTTCTTCGTCTGGTTGGTTGGGGATGCTGGGATTGAGTGCTTGCAGGGGTTCGCGTCGCAGTTGCCAAAATAGGACGTAATAAAGTGTCCCAAAAATTAGGATCAGGCTGATAGTTCCCAGAAGTGTGACGTGGTTAAAAGGCAGACTTTGGAGAACTAATTGTGAGAGGACATAGCCCAGTAATAGACCTGTCACTATTAGAACAAATGTACCGACAAGAATAACTACTTGTGTTCCCATATATCTTCTTCTTGTAGTCCTGGTCTGGTGGTTGCCAATACCTTGGGATTCCAAGGGGCAACAATAGGTAATAGTAGCAAACCAGGTAACGCCGCTACAAGAGAAAGTAAGAAAAATGTCGGCCAACCTGTGGCTGTAGCCCAACTGCCGGCGGGGGCGGAAAGTACGTCTCGACTAATGGCCATGAGGCTGGAGAATAAAGCAAACTGGGTGGTTGTGAATCGGTGATTACAGAGACTCATTAAAAAGGCGACTGTAGCAACTGTGACTAATCCAGCGGAGAAGTTTTCGATGTTTACGGCGATGATTAGTAGGGAATAATCTTTTTTATAAGCGATCGCCAGGGCATAATAACCTAAGTTACTGAGTAATTGCAGCGCCCCAAATAGCCACAAACTGCGATTTAAGTTAATTTTGGTCATGATTACCCCCCCAGCTAATACGCCGACGGTGGTGGCAATAAATCCCATTCCTGCTTGGATTGCGCCGATTTCGGTTTTGGTAAAGTCTATTTCTCGTAAAAATAGGTTGGCTGTAATCCCAACCAGGGAATCACCTAGTTTATAAAGTAATATAAAACCTAGTGTTAAACTGGCTTGTTTGATGCCAAAGCGGTGAAAAAATTCTTTAAAGGGTAGGAAAATAGCTGTTTGTAAGTTTTGAGGAGGACTATCTTCTGTAATTTCATTGAGGAGAGAGTTTGGTAATAATAATGATGTCGTTATCCAAGCAACTAATAATCCCGCTAATAACCAATAAAACACGGGTTGGGGAATGAAGCCGACAAAAACGCCGGCAATTAACCCGGCTACTAGTAAGGTGATCAGGACTATAAAAATCACGTCTTGGCTGGAAATGGGCGCTAGTTGTGTTTTGTCTTGGAGTTTGTGTTCTGCGGGCGACCACAAGGTGGTAAATATACTTCCTGCCATAATTACTGCCATGAGTAAATATACGACATTCCAAGGTAAGTAATCTGCTAGGACTAAGGCGAGAGAACTGGTAATAAATAGGGCGATCCGGTAGCCTAATACCCATACAGATGCCCCTGGCTGCGCCTCTAGGGGGTTTAAAATGTCGGTACGGTAGGCATCACCTGCGATGTCCTGGGTGGCACTGAGGAAGGTAATAATCAGGCAGTTGATGGCGAGGATTTGTAATATTTGATCGCTTTGGGCTGGTTGTTGAATAGCAAGGGCAGCGATCGCTAATACTAACCCAATTTGAGTAATAATTAACCACCCTCTTCTGCCACCTAGTAATGGTGGTGTAAATCTATCTAATAGGGGCGACCACAGGAATTTTAAGGAATAAGGTAAACTTAATAACCCAAATAAGGTGATTTTGGCAATATCAACTTTAGCATCTTGCATCCATAGTTGTAGGGTTCTACTGGTGAGGAATAGTGGTAAACCTGATGCAAAACCTAGTAACAATAAAGCACCCATTTTCTGGCTTTGGAAGGCCTGTCTGAGTGCTTGAATTTCTTTCATAAGATTATCTTGCCATGCTGGAACAAGAAGTGCAAAATCAGCATTTTACTTTCTTTGTGGCTAGTTCAATTAGATCTTCAATTTTCTTAATATTCTGATCTCCGGCTAAGTAACCAATACCGCGATGCAAATGTAAGCGAAATTGCGTAATTAGGGTTTCTCTATCGGTGTCTAAGCCGTCGTTGTAGCAGCGTTGTTTGAGGGCTAAAAGCAAAATATCGGACATTTCTCCCCCAAAAACCCGCCATGTCAGTTCGACGTTGCTATCTTGGGGGATAGGTACGGGGGAAGGTGCTGCTGGTTCTGCGAGGGAACGACAAAACGCCCACCGACATAATATGTTCCATTGTTCGATTTTTGTGCTGCGTTTAAGTTTGAGTAGTTGTTCTTTGGCTGTTTGGGAAAGTTTAATACGTTCTATTGGTGATTCCATGATTTTGGTAATTGGTAATTGGTAATTGGTAATTGGTAATTGGTAATTGGTAATTGGTAATTGGAAAAATCTATTAGTCATTACCAATCGAATTTAAATAAGCATTTAACTTGGCGGGAAGTTCATGAATTATCTGTTTGAGAATATTTACTTGTTCAACTGTTAATAAATGACGGGCATAAGCAAGCCGCAACCAATGAATTGTTTCATTTAGAGAACCTCTAGCTATTTTAATAAAGCGTTTATTATCTTGAAAGTTATAACGTCCTCGACCTTCTGCTATATTTGCCCCAATGCTATCTGCTGAACGCACAATCTGCTTACCAATTGTATCTTTACTAAAATTATCCCATCCCATAACTACTTTCCAACTTTCATTTGCTAATTTTTCTGATAATTTATACACTTGTAACTCTTCAAAATCTGGTCTTCCCATTACCAATTACCTATTACCTATTACCTATTACCAAAAATAACCGGGTTTGATTGTGGTTTCTCTTTTACCTGAGTTGTATTGGAGTAGGTATTCACGGGCTATGGCTTCGGTTTCTTGCAGGTTTTGATATTCTTTTTTGCCGATTTCGGTGTCGGTGGAAAGGAGGATTACTTGATGACTGGCGGAGGGGAAGTATCTTTCTACTAGGTTGTTACGGTGGGAGGAATCGAGTCTTCCTAATGGGGTGTCTATGGCGACGGGTAAGCGTCTTCCTGATACTTTGGCTAATCCCCACAAAAATGCGATCGCTAATAGTTGTTTTTCACCAGCAGAAAGCCGATGTTTGGGGACTGGTTTCCCGTTTAAATCATATAATGATAATCCGAAGCTTTTACTATCAATAGCAATGCGATGTACTAAGTCTGATTTATGTAATAAGTATAGAAAACAGTTTTTTACTTCTTCTTCTAATTTATTCAGTTTTCTCAGGGTTAATCTTTCTCGAAACACTTTTAATGTTTCTTGAACTTTTAACGCCGAATCAATAATATGTTCACTATTTTGATATTTAAGATTTTCTACTGTATATTCATTTAGTTCTTGTCTCAATCTTTTGGTTTCTGTGTCTAATTCTATCAGTTTTTGAGTCATTATATCTGACTGAGATTTAAGTTTATTAAATTCAGTTTGTGCCTCTTTTACTGCTTTTTGTAGTTTTGTATATTCTTCCGGTGCAGCCGCAGTTTGGACTTGTCTTTCTAGGGTGAGGATTTCTTCTTCACAATTAGTTAATTCATCTAATTGCTTTTGGGCGGTATTTTGGGAAGTTTGTAAACGATAAGTTATATTGTCAAGTAAACTTAAACTTTCTTCATCTCCATTTAACCAATTATTTTCTGTTGATAAGTTATTAGTATATAAGTTATTGATATCTTCAGCTAAGAAAGATTGAATATTAGTAACTTTATTATTTTCCAGATTTAATTGTTGTAGCCAATTTAGTAATCTTTCATCTCTAGCAATTAATACATCTTTCGCTAGTTGGATTTGTTGAGTTTTCAGTTCTTTTTCTCCCTGTCTTTGGACTTGAGATAATAAAGGACTAATTAAGGCTAAAGGTAAAACATCAGCAGCTAGTTCACATAAAGATTCACGGACGTTATTCGCAACTTTAATTTTCTCTTCTCTTTGTTGTTCTAATTGACTACGTTCAGCGGCAATTTTACCACCTTCATTTACAAATCTATCTAAAGCTTCTTCATGAATCTTTTCTAATTCTCCAACTTCAATATTCAGATTTGCGAGTTTTATCTGATTGTTTTCATATTCTGCCTGTTTTTCCTGAAGTCGAGTTTCAATTTCTGCTAATTTTTCTAAATCTTTTGTATCTGCAAATTCTCGTTTTTTGCGATTTACTAATATCTCTAAATCAATTGCCAATTTATCAGCTAATTCTAAACCCAAAAGTCCGTTAATCGCATCCACAACTATGGGCGGCGGTATTTCCTGTTCTGCAAGTTCTTTCACTTGTTCACCGTCAAAGAGAAATAAATTGGAAATGCCTATAGGTAAGATATTTTCTATATACTCATCCCAAATATTTACTAATGAATCAATTGGCCATGTTTCATCATCTCCTAATATTCCTAAATGGTCTTTTCCATCTTTAGGATTTTTTTCCCAAGTCCGCACAACCCGATATTTTATTGGTCTATCTTCTTCGATATGTTCAAAAACTAATTCAATTCTGGTTTTTTCTGTGGGGGTACTTTTACTATTCACACATTGGGTGAGAAAATCACTATAACTCAGATTTCCCCTGGTTGAACATTGGGCGCGTTGTCCATATAATGCGAGGCGAATGGCATCCATTAGGGTGGTTTTTCCGCCGCCGTTCATTCCCCCTAATAAAATAATTGGGCGGGCGTTATCTTCGTCAATTTGGGGGTTGAGGTTGATGATTTGTTTTCCAGCATAAGGACCGAAGTTTTGCAGGACTAATTCTAGGAAGATCATGATTTTTTGTTGTTTTTTTGTGTTTTTTTGTGTTTTTTTAACGAACCACAGAGGCGCAGAGGACGCAGAGGAAGAAAGAAAAGAGATGTTTATCTCGTTCCCTGTCTCTGACAGGGAATGCTGTCAAGAGGCTCTGCCTCGGTTATAATGAGTTGAGGTAGAACCTCAAGATTGGCATTCCCAGCCAGAGGCTAGGAACGAGGGTGGGGAGGATATTCTATTGGTCTGGGTTATCATCTGGGTTCTTCTGTGCATATTTGAAGTTAGCCCAAGTTTGTGGTTTAGTCTCTTGTTTTTCGGCGGTATCTCCTAAACTTAATTGTTTGAATTTTTCCCGAATTGTGGCAACATCACCTTCTAATGCTGCTTGTCTTAAATCCCGTTTTAAATGGGCATTTGCGATCGCTTTTTCTGGTGAACGGGAACTTGTATCAAAGCATTTTTCTAGGCTTTCGTAGATACCCACACGGCGAGTTTTTTTCTTGAATTGTCTTTCTGTATCTAATAGTCTAGCCATTAATTCTAGGTGCATTCCGTCACCTTCACAGATTTCTTCTAATACTCCCCATTCATCACTACCAAGTATGCTTTGATCTGCACCAGGACGAGGATCTTTAAATACTTCTCCTGTGACTTCTTCATATATGCGGGGGACACTATCATCAAATTCGTGTTTTTCTTCTAACCAGATTCGGCGAATTTCACTCAATTCTGCTTGAGAAATAAGGGTAATATCCCGCATACTTTCAGGCGCATTTTCACGCATTTCTTTTTGCGCTGCTAATAATTTTCTTAGCCAATATTCTCGCCAATATTTTGTATATGGACCATGTATAGGTTCAACAGATGTTTCACCATTTACATTACGTTCAAATAATTGAACTTCTCCCCGTAACCGACGAAAATCTCTTTTTTCGCGGTCACGGTCAACATCTAATTCAGCACGAAAATCAACTAATGGTTGTAACCATTCTTTTTCTTCATCATTTTGAATCATTGCTTGCATAGATTTATCACTATTAACTAATGTACAAACCCAGCAACCAAAGCGAGAACTACCACAGCTAGGAGTAGAAGTATCAACAACTAAAGGACATTCATTATCTGCTGTTGCACCTCTATACATAGTAAATAAATCTTTATTGCTATATCCCCAAGGATTTGAAAACTGCATTAAATACATCCAAACTTCATCAGTTCGCCAATCTTCAATAGGTGTGTAAAGTAAAGAATTTATTAAATTAGGATGAGGACAGAGGCGCTCTCTGACTCGACCTATTTCACGTTTTATCATAATCAAACCGCGAGTTATGCTTTCAGTCTTGCGAGTTCCTAAAATAACAATTGTTTCACCATTAGCTCTCACAACGTCACGAATAAAAAGATTAGAAGGCTCAATTTTTAGCCGTCCAGTACACCAGCGGAATTTATTGCGTGGCGCTGGGTAGCCTTTACCAATTAAACCTGCCCAATATGTTTGTTTAGTTTCTGGTTGTAGTAAATGAGGTTGTATTGGCATTTTTTGCTCTTCAGCCGCTACTTCCATTTGTTTTAATGAACTTTTTACCCAAGCAGAAACATAGGGATTTTCTACCCCTGTATCTGTTGTAATTACATGAATTGGTTTAGTTCTTTTTTCCGCTGGAAGTCCAGAAATTGCATTCCAAATAAGCTGTAAAGTAGCAGTGCTGTCTTTTCCACCTGAATAGCCTACTACCCAAGGTATCTCATCTAAACAATACAATTCTTGAATTTCTGTCGTCAAAGCTTGGATATACTCCACTAACTCTGGTACAGTACGATTCGGCTGATTTTTATTTTCTGGCTGTTGTCCTGTAGTCATTTTTCCTTACCTGTGGATATATGAACATAGAATCAATACTTCCCTTTGTGGGGATGGAATCATCTAGTATATAAATAAACTTAAGCTATGCGTGCAACATATTTTTAAAAATTGCATCCCTAGTATCCATTTTTTTGGACAATAAAGCAAGAGTTCATCACTAAGTTTTCAAAAATTCACATGAATGATAGTACAGATACACTAAATAATCAACTCGCTAACGAGTATCTAGAACGGGAAAATAAGGATAAACAGGTATTAGCTTTGCTGCTAGACAGGTTTTTAGAGAAGAAAGACCAAATTCTTGTCCAAAAAACCGAAATGGGGGGTACTGAGGCTTATGTAGGTTCTGTGACATTGGAATGGTTCGCGGGACGGGTACATTTTGCGTCTGGTTTACCCCTACTACAAAAAAAGTACAACCCAGAGACAGAGAATATTGAAATTGATGCTGATAGTATTGATGACATTCAACAACGTCCTGTTGACTGGTCGCGTCAAGCACCGTTAGTACAGTATTTAGCAGCGAGAAAAAACCATAAATTTCCGGCTGTGTTGGTAGTAATTAATCAACCTTGGGTAGATAACCCCAAAGCAGCGGAGTGGGATAGTCAAGGACGGGCTAAAAAAGCGACTACTGATTTTATACCTTTAGATAAAGATGGTAAAGTCGGTTTACTGAATATTTCTGAAGACAATGTGACAATTTATGCTTTAGATGGTCAGCATAGATTAATGGGTGTCCAAGGTTTAATGGAGTTAATTAAATCTGGTAAACTGCAACGTTATAAAAAGGATAAAACTGCTGACGAAAGTTTTATTACTCTATCTGATTTGATTGATAAATATCAAGTAGAACCTGCTTATTTACAAAATTTATCTAAAGAAAAAATTGGCATTGAATTTATTTGTGCGGTGAATACTGGAGAAACTCATACAGAAGCAAAACGACGGGTAAGATCAATTTTTGTTCATGTGAATTTAATGGCTGCACCTTTAACTAAAGGTCAGTTAGCACAATTAAATGAAGATGATGGTTTTGCTATTGTAGCGCGAAAAATTGCCGTTACACATCCACTTTTAGAACAAAAACCCAATCGCAATCCCCGTGTTAATTGGAATAGTGCCACAGTAGCTGCTAATTCTACGGTTTTGACGACCTTGCAAGCCTTACAAGATATGTCCGAAAGGTATTTGGGGCAAAAGTTCCCCCACTGGAAACCTTTGGAAAAAGGGTTAATTCCCATGCGTCCAGAAAATGAAGAAATTCAGGAAGGAATTGCTGATTTTAGATTACTTTTTGATAATTTAGCTAATCTTCCCAGTTATAAAATATTGGAACACGAAGATACAACTGTTTTGCGGCGCTTCCATTTTGAGAAAGACGGAGGTGAGGGAAATATGTTATTTCGTCCAGTTTCTCAAGTTGCTTTAGCGCAAGCTTTGGGAACTTTGGTATTTAAAAAAGGTTTTACTTTGACGGATATTTTTAAGAAGTTGGAGAAATTTGACCGTCAAGGGGGTTTTAGTAATATGGAATATCCTCAATCTTTATGGTATGGGGTTTTATATGACCCCAATAAAAAGCGGGTACAGGTAGTAGGAAAAGATTTAGCTGTGAAGTTATTCATTTATATGTTGGGAGGAATGACTGAAAAAATGGAAGTTACTGCTTTACGTAAAGCTTTAGCTAATGCTAGGACAATGGAAGAACAAACTATAGGTTTTGATGGAAAATTGGTAAAACCTCAAGATGTAGGACTTCCGGTTATTTTATAATAATAGCTAATTAAGGCTGAAATATATTATAACGATGCCATTGTAAAGCTTCAATATCTGGAAAATATTTCTCTACTTTCGGTAATATGAGTATTTCCCCATGAAATTCCGTTATTGTTCTAGCATGGGGAGATACTTCTTCTAATTCTTTGCTAACGATTATTTTGTATTTATCATCAACAGCAAACCAACCCCTATCAAAAGCCCAATGATGATTTTTACAAAGTGCTATTCCGTTATGTATTCTACTGTCATAAAAAGCAGAAAATGGCTTTATATGTGCGCCGTCAACAATATTTTGATTACCAGTTTTAGTAACTTTCAACCCACAAAAAGCGCATTGACAATCATATACAGAAACAACCGCTTTTCTAAAGAAAGCATTTCTAATTAGTGTTTTTTTTAAACTCCATTGAGGGTTGTTGGGTAAATTTCCAATATCATCTAGTTTTTCTACTTCTGAATAATCTTGAAATGTTTGATTAATTTGTAGAAATTCCTCAATTTCATCTTCATTATCCGAGAAAAAAGCAGCTACAAGTGCATCAATTAATTCTTTGCGAGAAGATTCATCTTGTAAATAGTTAAATAATTCACTGTCTAAATATGCGTATTCAACAGCCTGTTTTAATTGGTTAGTTGTTTTTGGTTGTAAATTATTAAAACCTGCTTTAATTTCTACGTGCCAAAATCCCTCATTTTGCAGATGAAAAAATGGATAGTGTAAACCCCCTTTATAAGATTGTGAGCCAATAACATTCCAATATTTATTAAAAGCTTGAATTAATTCATCTGATACAAAAATTTGATTATTGGTAATAACTCCTCTCATAATCAAATCAATTACGGTTAAAACTAATATTGGTTTATATTGAGCATTACCACGTTTTCGGCTATTACTTACTCTTAACTTAGAAAACTTTTCACAATAAAAACGAAGATTATTCATATTTCACTACTTGGTAAAAAACACAAACAAAATGGATTATTTTAAAAATCTAGTTAAATTAAATTCTCCTTCTATATTATTTTCTTGATAATCTATTGCTTTTTTTAAAATCAATAGAAATTGTATTTCATAATCAACAATTCCGCGTAATTCAGTTTGTAATATTTCTAATCCCCCATTAGCATACTCTTCAAATACTTGAGTCCGTTTATCCTCATATTCATCTTCTCTAGAAGCAAGTATTTGGATATCACTTGTCTCAACAATTCCTAATAATTTGATAATTTTGTCATAACCCAGTGAAGCAAAATTTTCTTGTGGAATTGGAGAAGGCTCTCTTTTTGTAGTATCTCCTAAAGGAACACTTTTTTTATACTTTACTCCTAATGCTGCTGCAAATATCATCACCTCCACATAAGTTTGGAAAACTCCCGGTGTTTCTTTAGACGCTAGTAACGATTTGACCAACTCAGCCTTATCTTGAGCAATTTTGATTCTATTTGCCGCCATAATTATAAAATATAGACCCTTAAAATCATAAACCAAACCTAACTAACTAATACCACACTCTCACACTCCTCTTTGCGCCTCTGCGTGATAAAAAAATCCATCAGACTCACGCAAAATATCTTTGAAACCTTCTTTCCTTCGTGTCCTTCGCTCCTTCGTGGTTCATTTTTTCATGACTTGCGAGAGAAAAAAAATCAAAAAACATCCTCATAAACCAGAGAAAGAGGAAACGTAAAATCAACACTAACCAAATGTACCTCATCATCCTCAACAGAAGGATGTAACTCCCATAAACCCTTCTCATTTAAGCGAAAACAATCCAAACCAATTTTATCAGCACTAATTAAAACATATTCCTGCAAAGTTTGAATCCGTCTATATAGCTGAAACTTTCCCCCCCTATCATAAGCTTCCGTACTCGGAGAAAGTACCTCAATAATTAAACTAGGAAATTGAATAAACTTAATAGCTTGTTTATCTTTAGGGTGACAACTAACAACAACATCAGGATAAGTAAACGGTCCCGTTTCAGACACACCCACTTTCGCATCAGCAATATTAACACGACACTTACTACCTTTTAAATGATTTCTTAACCCAGAAGCTAAATTAAAAGCAATGTCATTATGAGGAATAGTTCCCCCAGTCATAGCGAAAACTTGACCATTGATATATTCGTGTTTAATATCTTGTTGTTCCTCCCACTCCAAATACTCCAAAGGACTCATATAACTTGGATCAAAATTAGCAACCATGACATTTACCTCCTGACTTTCCGTAAAACAAATTAACCGAAAATTTGCAACAACCAGCGATTAACCTCACCATCATCTTGAGTTAAACTGCGTTGAATAGCTTCCTGAACAGTAGATATTTGCAAACCTGGTAAAACCTTTGATTCCTCAATTCTCCTACTTCCACCATCAATAATTTCAAAAGCAATAATATCATTATTATTAGCATTCATTACCCAATATTCCTTTACCCCCAACCGTTCATAAAGTAACCGCTTAAAACCCAAATCATCACTAATAGAAGAAGCAGCCACTTCTACCACTAGAGTCGGTGCTGCTAACTCATTAATATCCACAGGAGAATTATTTAAAGGTGGAAATTTGATTTTCTCACCAATATAAAAAGCTAAATCAGGTTGACATTCTCCTTCATTTATTCTGCGAAAACTGGTATTTACCCAACCTTTAATTTTAATGTTTTTCAATGTCGCATAAAAATTCACAACATTTGCAACAACATTATTATTATTTCCATGAATTGAACCAACTGGTAACATTTCTACCCTCATATAATTTTGATAAAAATAAAATCTTCCTTGCTGATAATCAGAATGTTTAGTAACTTCCAGAAACTCATCCCAACTTACCTTTACCCAACTATCTGTCACCAAACTTAAAGAACTAACTACCATTTCTTTCTTCCTTTGCGCCTTTGCGTGAGATATATTAATTTCGTTCCACTTCTACGATTTCCGTATATTCAAAACCATTCAAACTCTGTCGCACCAAAGCATATTTTTCCCTCCCCAACTCAATAAAATCCTGTTCACAATTAGGTTTAGAAGAATAATAAACTAACACATATTCCTTCCCAATCTTATCAGCAATTTCCTCCTCAAATTCCACCCTCCATTGAGTTTTGGTCACCAACACAACCAACTGATTTGCTAACTTAGGAATAGTTCGCGCAATGTGACGACGGGAATTAGCGTCTAAACTTCCAAAAGGAGAATCCATAACAATGGGAAAAGTGCTACTATCAGGAAGCATGATCATTTTTCGTCTTTCACTCCAGTCACGCACCTTATCAATAATACTAGCGATAAAAGATAAACTGAGAATTTGGTTTTCTCCTGTAGAAGCTGCGACTGGTGCTTCAATTCCCGTCGTATTTTCCACCAAACTCAACTCATACTTTTCGCTAATTTTGGGAACATAAGGAGTAAAAGAAATATCTGAGAAAATTTCCTGTACTCGCTGTTCCAATTGGAGACGAAATTGATTTTCTTGACGGTTTTTAACTTCCGATAACCGTTCAATAGCATCTTGAGTAGCATTAATGCGACGCTGTGCTAAAGATTGTTTTTCCTCATTTTGTTTTTGCTTAGATATTTGTTTTATCAAAGCACCAATATCTGTTTTCAGGTGAGAAACTTCCTGTTGATTTGCACCTTGTTCTCGATTTAACTCATCAATTGTAGCTTCAATTTCATCCAGACGTTTTTGTAAACTACTAATTTCTTCATTGGGATCTTTTCGTAATTGTTCTTGAATAGTCGCTAATTCCAGTTCAACTTGGTTGAGATTTTCCCTTAACTGTTGAATTCTGGCTTGTTCCCTATCCGCTTCTTCCCAAAAAGCAACTGCTTGTTTATCAATTTCATCAACTTGCGCGCTCATTCTAATTGCCGTTTCTTCCACAGTGGAAGAACCAGATTTCCTCATCAAATTCTTAACATGAAAATGAGTATGAGTTCCTTCCCTTAAATCTGCACCACAAATACAACGTCCACTATTGAGTAAATCATTCACAAATTCCCGCGAAATCCCTGCTGTTAATTCACCCTTTTGTTTTAAATCTGTGAATATTTCCCGAAACTTAGCCGTAGTTTCCGATAACAGAACTGTATAACCCCGTGCCGAAATAGTTTTTTTCAAATTCTCCCGTGTTTTCTTCAACTCTTCCCGCAAACTGTCTTTTTGAGATTCTAAACTTTGCTTTCTCTCCTGTAATTCCTTAACAGCACTCAATTCTCGTAATTTATTACTAACTTCCTTTTTAAAAGTTTGCTGATATTCCAACTCTTGATTTATTTCCGTTTGACGTTTATTGATATTTTCAATTTCCAGTTCTTGCTTTTCTTGCTGATTCAATAACTGTTTAGTTTCTGCGTCACCAATATGTTTTAACTCAGTTTCCAAAGACTTTTTCGCATCTTTCAGGTGTTTAATCGAAAGTTCAATTACTTCTACACCCAAAAAAGTTCTAATTGCTTCGGAAATTTCCGCTTTATTATCAGAACGGACAATTTCTTCAATGCGTTCACCGTCAAAGAAAAAATATTGATGTAAACTTGCTGGTAAAATCTGAGTTATAATTTCCTCAGCTTGCTGAAGTGGGAAATACCATTTTCCGTCATCTCCAGCAACTTGAATTTTTAACTGAGTTTTCCCAGCTTCAATCACATCACTTTCATTTTTATAAACCCGACAACCACGAGTAGCACGATAACGATTACCTTCATGTTCCCAACCAACTTCTACCCAACATTCCACAGGTTGACTAGGTTGAGATTCTGCAATTGCGCGTTTATTTACTAACTGTTCAGTTGACGCAAAAGCCGCACTAAACTTTTCATATAAAACCCAAGTAAACGCATTCAAAATACTAGTTTTACCTGCGCCATTACTACCATAAATCATAGTAGTGTTGCGAACATCTCCACCAGCTAAATTTATCTCTGGGGTTTTCCCATAAAAAGAACGAAAATTACATAATTTAATCGAAGTTAGCTTCATTGCACCGCTTCCTTCACAATAGTGAGAATATCATCATTAATATGACCTTTACTCTTTCTATCTAATCGGCTTTTCTCCAATCTCCATACCTTCTCAATAATTTGCTTTACCTCCGGTGATGCGTTGGTAATTGGTTCTTGAACATCTTCAATATTTGCTTCTGGTATCATTTCAAAACAGGAATAGAGTTATTTTCTATTTTAACCAGTTCTGATAATATTTTTATCTATCTGCTCTTATCCCATTGCACTTGATATAATCGGTATACACAACCAGCCTTTAGCATATTACAAATTTTAACGCAACCAGAAGCAGCTAGAAGTAGCCAGAAGTAGCCAGAAGCCAGGGAATAAATTCCCTGTCTAATAGCTCAAGTCGGTTAAAACCGACTATTATAGGGGTATGCACTTGGATTAGATACACAATTGCTGTATCAAATTCAAGTTAAAATGAAAATCTTACCCTAGCTTTAGGAAAACTAACTATGACAGTTACTATTGCTAAATGGAGTTTAGACGACTATCATCGCATGATTGAAATTGGCCTTTTAGCTGGTCGTCAAGTTGAACTACTAAATGGAGAAATTATCAACATGGCACCGGAAGGACCAGAACACGCGCAAATTAATACTGATTCTGCTGAATATTTGCGGAAATTACTCGGTTCAAAAGCACTGGTAAGAGATGCAAAACCTATTACAATACCTAATAGCAATTCAGAACCAGAACCAGATTTAGCAATAGTTGAACCACTGCGTGCTATTTATCGTACTCATCATCCTTACCCTGAAAATATATTTTGGTTAATTGAATATTCTAAAACTACTTTAAGTAAAGATTTAGAGATAAAACGTAAAACCTATGCTGCTGCATTAATTAATGAGTATTGGGTAGTAGACTTAAAAAATCAACAATTAAAAGTGTTTAGAGAACCAATAAATGGTAATTATGCTAGAGAATTAACATTTACTTGCGGTGAAATATCTCCCTTAGCATTTCCAGAAATTAAAATTTCTATTCAACGGTTACTACAAGGATTTTAACAATAAATCAATTGGGTGCGGCTTTTTTGAGCCGGCAAAAATAAATTCAGGTTTTGGGGGTTGACTTGCGCCGCCAGGCGTGATATTCTGATAATGGAAATCTTTGCTTTCATAAAAATTTTATTTACACTCGATTATATTAATCTAGCACATCGCCGACGATGTTGCAACCCAAACTCCCCAAAAAAAATTTCGCGCCAAACGCAAAACTGAGAAATTGTGTAGAATTGCTAGGTGTAACGTTGAAGCTAGATAATGGATTTTAATCTCCAAGCACCTTTTGTCCCCACCGGTGATCAACCACGAGCGATCGCTCAACTTTCTGCTAGTATTCAAAAAGGAAATCATTATCAAACATTACTGGGTGCGACAGGAACCGGTAAGACATTTTCCATAGCCGCAGTCATTGAAAAAGTCAGTAGACCGACCCTAGTATTAGCACATAATAAGACATTAGCCGCCCAGTTGTGTAACGAACTGCGGGAGTTTTTTCCTAATAATGCAGTTGAGTATTTTGTCAGTTATTACGATTACTATCAACCCGAGGCATACCTACCCGTTACTGATACTTATATAGAAAAAACATCAGCAATTAATGAAGAAATAGATATGTTACGACATTCCGCCACCCGTTCCTTATTTGAACGCAAGGATGTGATTGTTGTAGCTTCAATTAGTTGTATTTACGGTTTAGGAATGCCGTCAGAATACCTGAAAGCCGCAATTAAGTTACAACTAGGAATGGAAATTGATCCGCGTCAAGTTTTACGAGATTTAACCGCAGTTCAATATACTCGCAACGACATCGAAATGGGGAGAGGGAAATTTCGAGTTCGGGGTGATGTTTTAGAAATTTCTCCTGCTTATGAAGATAGAATTATTCGCGTGGAATTTTTTGGAGATGAAATTGACGCAATTAGATATGTAGATCCTGTGAGTGGGGAAATTCTCCACAGTTTAGAAGCAGTAAATATCTACCCAGCGCGTCACTTTGTTACCCCCAAAGAAAGAGTAGAAATAGCTTGTGAAGATATAGCCACAGAATTAAAACAGCAACAACTAACTCTAGAATCAATGAGTAAATTAGTTGAAGCGCAACGCATTGATCAACGCACTCGTTATGATTTGGAGATGTTACGAGAAGTGGGATATTGTAACGGCGTAGAAAATTATTCTCGTCATTTAGCTGGAAGACAAGCAGGAGAACCACCGGAATGTTTAATTGATTATTTTCCTAAAGATTGGTTATTAGTAATAGATGAATCTCACGTTACCGTTCCCCAAATTCGCGGAATGTATAACGGAGACCAAGCGAGGAAAAAAGTCTTAATAGATCATGGTTTTCGGCTTCCCAGTGCGGCGGATAATCGTCCTTTAAAAGCTGAAGAATTTTGGCAAAAAGTCAATCAATGTATTTTCGTTTCTGCGACTCCAGGAAATTGGGAATTAGAAATTTCGGAAGAAAATATTATTGAACAAGTAATTAGACCGACGGGAGTAATTGACCCAGAAATATTTGTGCGTCCCACAGAAGGACAAATTGATGATTTATTAGGAGAAATAAAAGATCGTGTTGACCGTCAAGAAAGAACTTTAGTCACAACATTAACTAAACGCATGGCGGAAGATTTGACTGAATATTTAGAAGAGAGAGGAATTAGAATCAGATATTTGCATTCAGAAATTAATTCCATTCAACGGATTGAGATATTACAAGATTTGCGAAATGGTGTTTTTGATGTGTTAGTCGGTGTCAATTTACTGCGAGAAGGTTTAGATTTACCGGAAGTTTCTTTAGTGGCGATTATGGACGCAGATAAGGAAGGTTTTTTGCGGACTGAACGTTCTCTAATTCAAACTATCGGACGGGCGGCGCGTCATATTAGAGGAAAAGCGATTTTATATGCTGATAAATTAACAGGGAGTATGATTAAAGCCATTGATGAAACTGATAGAAGAAGAGGAATTCAAATGGCTTATAATAAATTGCATGGAATTACACCGCAACAGATTATTAAAAAGCAAACTAATTCAATTTTGTCGTTTTTAGATGCTTCCCGACGCTTAAATTCCACTGATTTAAAAATGGTTGATGAACATTTAGATGAACTATCTTTGGAAGACATTCCAGAGTTAATTACCCTGTTGGAAAAACAGATGAAGGAAGCAGCGAAGAAGATGGAATTTGAAGATGCTGCAAAATTACGCGATCGCATAAAACATTTGCGAGATAAAATGTTAGGAAGGTAATATATATCAAAGTTGATTATTCTGTAATTTTTCCTCTAGTCAACTTAATTTGTCCGCGCTTATTTTTACTATCAAGACGTTTTCTTTGAGAATTGCGACTTGGTTTAGTCCGTTTACGTTTTCGGGGTAACACAGACACACTTTTAATCAGTTCTTGAAGTCGTCTGAAAGCTTCCTCCTTATTCTGTTCTTGACTGCGATATTCCTGCGCTTTAATAACCACAACTCCCTCAAGGGTAATGCGATGATCTTTTAACTTCAAAAGCCGTTCCTTATAGATTTCTGGTAAGGAAGAAGCCCCAATATCAAAGCGCAAATGAATAGCAGTAGCCACCTTATTAACATTTTGACCACCTGCACCCTGAGAACGAATTGAAGTAATTTCCATATCGCTATCAGGAATAATTACTGTCTGGGAAATTTCTATCATTGCTTATATGCACTAATTCATATCCATAATAGTAAATTATAACATACAGCAGTTTTCATATACAGCGATTTCCAATCATATAAGGTACATCCTAGCCCCCTCATCGCTTGCGGAGAGGGGTTCTTGTTCCAGGTTTGATGACAATTTGCTGTAACTGTAAACAATTATCAACTACCAGCAAGAACAACAAAAAAGAGGAAGTTTTTACTTCCTCGTAGATAAGCATTAAGAGTGTGTAAAGAAGAAAAAACAACCAACTAAAAATTGTTCACAATACTAAATAAACAGCACTTCTCGCCAGATCAAGAGTAAAAATCTTATTATCGTAGAAACTCAATGGACCACGATATGCTGTTTCTAAGTTATTTATACCATCATAAATAGTCGTTAAAGCAACATCAGCACCACGTCCACCCAAGAAAGGTAAAGGTATAATACTACTACCTAATATGTTCTGTATTTGCTCTAAATTTAAGTCATCCAAAAACATCTTTTCCTGTAAGTCAGAAATTATGATTGTAGCCATGATCTTACTTCCTTATCAAACAGTGAATAGTTTTGCTAAATGTGACAAAATGCCCTTGAATCTGCGGAAATAATTAACGATTTACCCAAGCATTAACTGTCCGAGCGTAATCTATCGTATTAAATTTATTATCATGAAAGCTACCGGCTCCTTCATAAGTTGTTGAGATGGTATTTATACCATCGTAAACAGTGGTTATAAAAACATTAGGACTTAGCCCTAAAGGGGGATAAAACCCTCCTAAACCTCTTCCTAATAAAACACCTAATTCTGGTGGTTTTAAATCATCAATGAAGGTAAATAAATGACTATTATACAAGTCATCTATTACTATTTTATTCATTGTCTTATCCTCTATATCTTTAATAGATGTAACAATTTAATTTTGACAGTTTTCTTTTAAAAATAATCAAAAAGTTGCATATTACCGTCTTTTAAAAAAGACATAATTTAATAAATTATGTCTTCGATACTAATTTTATTTAAAGCTCTAAACCACTCTTCTGTAACTTCTTGAATGGATCTAAGATAAAGTCAATAACATGACGCTGACGAATGATTACTTCCGCACTTGCTGTTTGTCCAGGGGTAATAGGAATCCGTTTGTTACCGACTTGAATATAAGGATTTTCCAAAGCGATATCTAATTCATAAGTTTCTATGCGGTTAGAACTATTTTCTTGAACTTTAGAGTTAGGTGAAATCCAACTAATCCGTCCTGATACAATTCCGTATTCTTGGAAAGGATAAGCATCAAATTTAATTTTCACTGGCATTCCTGCCTTGACAAAACCACTATGTTGACTGGGCATACGTGCCTTTAAAATCAAGGGAGCATTTTCGGGAGCAATTTGAGCAATCATTTGTCCTACTTGGACAACAGAACCAGATTTTTTAATAGGTAATTCAAAAATTATGCCATCAATAGGAGAACGAATAGTTCGCTGTTTTAGTTGTAAATTTAAGGCTGTAATTTGTCCCTTTGTTTGCATCATTTCTGATTGAAGAGAAATGATTTGATTTTGAATGTCTTTAAACTGTTCTTGACTTTTTAATAAAACTAATTCTCCGCCTTGCAGAGAACTTTTATAACTACTTTCTTCTTCTTGTAACCGTAGTTTTGCCTGTTCAATATCTGATCTAACTTGATTCATTAGTGACTGATAACGACTGACTTCTTCCTTGAGTCTTAATTTTGCTGTTTGCAGATTAAATTTTGCTTCTTCTTGGGAACGTTGACTTTCTTCAGCAATTTTTTCTAATTCTACTATTTTAGTTTGAGGAATTATTCCTTCCTTTAATAGTAGATGATAACGGTTAAGTTCAGAAATATCTCGACGTAAGCGACTTCTAGCTAATCTGTAGTTAGTTTGAGTAGATTGTATATTCTGTTTTGCCTGATCAATTTGAGCTAATTTTTCCAGATTTTGGAAATTATAAGCACTTTTTTTAGTCTCAAATGTTTGTTGAGCCTGATTAAGTTGCGCGATTTTTTCTAATGATTGAGATTGATTTTGCTGACGTTGAATATTAATTGACATCAAGACTTGATTTTTTAATATTTCTAGTTGAGATTGGCGATTAATTAGCCCCTCTAATTTAGATTGTGCTTGTTGAAGTTCTGTTTGTAAAATCTCAGATTCCATTGCTAATAAAACTTGTCCAGCTTTAACAGTTGTACCTTCTTTAACGTTGACATTAATAACACTACCAGTTACCGCACTATCTAATTTTTGTGTTGCACCTTTGGGTTCTATTCTCCCACTAGCATTACCAGTTTCATCAACTTTAGTTAACATTGCCCAAGGTAAAATAATAGCAGCAAAACTGACTAGTAAATACAACATGGAACGAGTCCATGCTTTTGGTAAAGCATCTAATAATTCCTCTGTTCCATAAAACCAATCCTTGGCTTTATCTAATATCTGGATTTGCTGATTTGGATTGAAAGTAGTAGATTCAGGTTGATGTGGCGGATTTATAGTAGTTTTTGGTTGGGTGTAAACTGACTGTGGCATAAATAATTGGAGAATTTTGGTGATAGATCCCCAACTTATGTAATAAATTGAGGATCTGGTTATTAAAAAATTAATTTGTTTGTGCTAATTGTTGTTGATTAAGATAGAAATAATGTCCTCTTTTGGTGATTAATTCTTCATGTGTACCGCTTTCTACTAAAACACCACGATCTAAGACTAAAATTAGATCAGCATGACGAACTGTGGAAAGACGGTGAGCAATAATTACACTTGTACGTCCTTGCAGGATTTTTTTGAGGTTGTTCTGAATAATCCGTTCTGATTCGGCATCCAGGTGACTGGTGGCTTCATCTAATATTAAAAGTCGGGGATTTCCTAATAATGCGCGGGCAATTGCTAACCGTTGGCGTTGTCCTCCAGATAACATTCCTCCCCCTTCACCAATTTGAGTTTCATAACCCATTGGCATTCTTTTAATAAACTCATCTGCACCTGCAAGTTTGGCTGCTTCCATAATCTCTTCTAAGGAAGCTTCTGGATGAGCAATTGTGATATTTTCGCGAATTGTTCCTCCAAATAAAAAGGTATCTTGATCAACAACTCCAATTTGCGATCGCAAGGAATGTAAGGAAATACTAGTAACATCTTGATTGTCAATCAAAACTCTTCCATCTGTCGCTAGATATAAACCCAAAATCAACTTAGAAAGTGTTGTTTTTCCTGAACCACTGCGACCCACAACTGCTACAGTTTGTTCAGGCAAGATTTCAAAACTGAGATTTTCTAAAATATTAATCTCACTTTCAGGATGATAGCGAAAGGTGACATTATTAAAACTAATTCTGCCAATTAATCTGGGTAAAAATTGTCGAGGTTTCTGTTCTAAATCTTCCTCTGGTTGTGCTTCCAAGACATCATTAATTCGTTCTGTGGCGACAATTACTTCTTGTAACTGATTCCACAAAATAATTAATCTTTGGAAAGGCTGAATAATATTGCCTAATAACATATTAAAGGCAACTAATTGACCAATGGTAAGTTGATTTTGAATCACCAACCAAGCTCCAAACCATAATAATCCTGTACTTGCCAAAGATTGAATAGTAGAACTAACTAATTGCAGTTGATTACTAATTACTTGGCCACTAAAGTTCTTTTTGATTAAATTATTTAGCAATTCTTCCCAATGCCAACGCACCGTTTGTTCAATAGCCATTGAGCGAATTGAAGAAATGCCCGTCAAGCTTTGAATTAAATAACTATTTTCCAGTGTCCCTGCTGTAAATACCTCCCGACTAATTCGCCGCAAAAATGGTGTGGCAAAGAATGTTAAAATTACAAATGGTGGCACAATTGCTAATGTCATTAATGCCATTGGTGGGCTGTACCAAAACATTAATCCCACATAAACAAAGACTGTTAGTAAATCCAATCCAATAGAAAGAGCTTCACCAGTTAGAAAACGTTGAATTTTTTGATTTTCTTGGACACGGGAGACAATATCTCCGACATAACGAGATTCAAAAAATGCCAGTGGTAGACTAAATGTATGTTTAATAAAACCTACCATTAAGGCGATACTAATGCGGTTGGCTGTGTGATCTAGTAAATATTGTCTTAACCCATTAATAGCAACCCGAAACAGACCAAAAATTAACAATCCAAACCCGACAGTATTTAAAGTTAAAACACTGCCTTGAACAATGACCCTATCTAATAAAAGTTGCGTAAATAAGGGTGTGATTAATCCAAATAGTTGAATTAATACCGAAGCAATAAATACTTCTAGGAGAACTTGAAAATGAGGTTTAACTAAATCCAATAACTGCCAAAACGGCGTGTTAGCTTCTGGGGTTTTTTTGAGGGAAGCTGTAGGTTGTAATAGTAAAGCGTAACCAGTCCAACCTGCGAGAAATTCTTTAGTAGTCAGCCGACGTTGACCAATGGCAGGATCGGCAATAATTACCTGTTTTTTGGTAATTTCATAGACAACAATGTAATGTTTGCCTTGCCAATGTGCGATCGCTGGTAAAGGCTGTTGAGCAAATTTATCCAAACTGGCTTTTACCGGACGGGTAGCAAAACCCAGGCTTTCCGCCGCTGCACTCAAACTCCGCATAGATGAACCACTCCGGCTAATATTAGCCAGATCCCGCAGCCGATTAATACTCAGGTTTTTCCCCCAATAACGACCAACCATAACTAAGCAAGCAGCGCCACAATCCGCAGCACTTTGTTGTTCAAAAAATGGGTAGCGTTTAGTAAATTTCCGCCACCAATTGCCAGCAATAACAGTAGGAATAGGAAAATATTGAGAGCGTTTCTTTGTTGATGTTGGTGCGGGAAAAATTGGTTGAGAGAAATTAACAACTTTGCCATTTCTTGGCAATTCAACAATCGGTATATCTGGAGACTTAGGAGTGTTAATTAACTCTGCTTTATTCAGCAAGAAATTATAAACACGAGGAAATTCTCCCATAACCTTTTTCACCGTTTTTTCGGGAAGATAGGCAACCTTTAAATTCACAGAAGCTCTAGCAACATAACTGCTAAAATCTTGGACTGGAAATAAAGTTAACTCCCCAAATGATGATCCTGGCGTGAGAGTATTAATTAAATTGTTGGAGCTATCAAGCAATCTTACCTTACCCGACAGCACAATATAAATTCCCGGATTGGCTGTAGTCGCTTGCCAAAATTGCTTTGCTACCGGTGGCTCAATAATTTCTAAAGCCTGGATACAATCTGTAACTACTTGATCTGATAATCCATCACCCAAGACTTGCTTAATATATGTAGCTAACTGTTCCTGAGAAAACGCTGATAGCATTTCCTAACCTCCAAAACACTATTATTTATTGGTCTGCATGAGATTAAATGACCAATGAAAACTAGGCTCAGGTAGAGAATGCAAATCACTAATTTTAATTGCCAAATCCTGATTTTCAGTAGTTATCAATGGGGAACTTTTGCGTTTAGTAGACAGTCCCATTTGTTTAAGTAGGCGATTAATGTGGCGATCGCTAATTTGAATTCCCAACTCCTTCGCCAAATGTTTACTCAACCATTGCGCCGTCCAATCACCAAAAGCATAGCCATATTCACGGGGACTACAATTAACTAATTCCTTCAATCTTTCAATATATTCATCATTAACAATCTTTGGTCTACCCAATGGTCGCTGATTCCATTTATGCGCCATCCCCGCCTCAGCAATACCGATCCAGTATCTCGCCATCTCCTGAGAACAACCAATCATTTCACAAATACGAGTTTGCGACTTTCCCATATCTGCTAACAACATAATCTCAATTCGTCGCCGATATTCTGGTTGCGAATTATTTTGTAAATTTTTTAGCAACACTTTCCGCTGAAAAGGTGTTAAAAACTTACTTTCATAAGTATCGTAAATATTCACAAACTGATCTTGATGAGAATAAGATGACATAATTCTTACCAGTTGCTTTCTACTTTCAAATTCGGGCAAATTCATCTATTACATCTATTGCTGAAATCCAGATGCAAAAATTTTCACAGATATGCAATATTTAATCTGTATGATATTTCCTGAATATTCATTTAATTCTCAATATCTATTTAACAGGCATAGCTGTTATGTCCCCCCAATAAACAGCATTGTCTGGCAAAACACCCATAAATAAACGCCCAAGATTTAGCTTGCTAATGCCAAAAATCTACATAGGGAATGATATTACCCCTAATTGAGATTGGAGTCTATTGATAAACACTGGTACTTCAATTAATTAATTTATGCTAACAATTACGGAACTCTTCAAAAATTGTAGCCTCACACTAAATAAACCCAAGCAGGATGTAATCTATCTCTTACACTATCCTAAAAATAGAAAACTCTCATCAGCAAACTTTCTTAAATATGAAATTGTCTGTCTGATAGCGTGGCATTAGTCATTTAGTTTAGATAAAAAAGTGACAAAGCTTTAATTCTTATCTTTAAATTCTGCTACATCTTCTTCCAGAATTTATATAAAAAATAAAATCTTCATCTAAACTTCATGAAAACTTTATATAAAATTCATATTAACTTAAAGTTGATAAAAATATATAGAGTAAGTAGGTTGGCGTTGAAAATTGTCGTTATAGTAAGGCAAGAGTAAAGAGTAAAGAGTAAAGAAGTTTTCAGTTATTTTACGTTTCTTTACACAGTTTGGTTTTATTCTGTTCACCTACTTAGTAGATGTTTATACTGTTCTTAAGATGGTACAAAAATAAACGCAGACTGCAATGGTGCTGCAAATATTCTGCGAAAAGTAGCGGTAAAGCTAGTAGTCTGTCAAGAACTAATTGACGGGTAAATAAATTTTTCTTCTTCCTTCTTCCTATCCCTAACGAGACCCTTCGCGAACGCGCTTTTTGCGCCCTTCGTGGTTCATTTCTTATTTATCCGTCAAAATTTATTTGACAGACTACTAGGATTAAGTTGTAGTGAAATCAGTAGAGGCGCATTGATATCGCCATTAAGATTATTTATTTGATTTTAAGAATCCCCGTCTCTTTAGAGAGCGGGGAGTGTCAACGTTATATCAATTGCCAGTTGACATAACAGTAAAAATTTGTAAGTAAGAGCATGATTTGACCATAATCTTTCCCTTTCCTCATCTACCTTAATAACTAAAGTGAGCCAAACCTTATTTACAGAAAATTTGGTAGTAGAAGTTATCTAGCCATATCAATTTTATTCGGGTAATCCACCACCCCAATTGAAAAGCATTCAGACTTCTTAGGAAAAAGAACCACCTTTAGCTATGGTTCATCAGTCTTAATGAAGAATTTATTTAATTAATCAGGAACTGAATGCCAAAACAATCAGCCTCTATCTTTCATGTGCAAACGCAAACAGTTTTTTGGGAAAAATGCAATTAGTCTGCCATGAATCTTTGTTTAGGTTGCTATTTCTAATCTATAGGATGTTATCAGTGTGTATTTGCCATTCTGGCAGATTTTTACAACGAAGTCAGTAATTGCAGTTACTCACATTGCCGATCAACTGATCTGAGTAACAAGCAATTACGAAATTATCAGCAACTATGCCGACTTTTTTTCTCTACTGTTGGCGCGTGCTTCAGTATGATGCTTGCCTCCCACTTCCATATAGGCTATATCCTTAATCTTACTTAAACAGTTAGATGCCAGATTACCTTCGGATCTCTTCTCTGTGGTGGAGTTAGCAATTTTTAGAGTTTCATTATTTTGGGGATTGGAGCGACTCATACGAGCATTCTCTTTGAGAATGCGGTTATAAGTCCGATAAGGGATATAGTGCATTGGATTATAGCCCACAAATCGTAACATTAAAACACAAGCCCAAGAATACTTCCCTGCCAAAATCGCTTCGACTACTTGGTCTAACTGTTCGGGATGGATTTTTGGTTCTAAGTTGTTACCACTGCCAGCAATATCTTGATTCATAATCTTAGTTATTCTTGAATTGAGTAAATTAGTCCAGTTTCTGCAAATGCGATGGTCTTCAGCCAAATTGCTGTTGCGGGAATGACCAGAACCTATAAATAATCAATTGGTGGCAGATGTGGAAAAGAGTAACAACTTGTGGCAAAAATACGGTAATTGCGAACACCGATACCTGGATAGAAGGGATTTCAGAGAACTGCATCTCTAAAACTGCCCGTTGAACTGAGCTAAAAAACGCATTTGACCTGATGATTTTTTTCATAACCTGACCTGTGATTGAAAACCTGATTGTTTTTAATCAAGCCTCTGTACTACTGTGCTTGCCGTGTATACCCTGATTTTCTAGGCAGTTTTACAGTTTTCAATTAGTAATATCTATAGCTCACTCCAGATGATATGTATTAATTGCTTCTGGGCTTCAGATTTATACTTACTAATGAATCAAAGGTAAAAATTTACCAAATTTTCTGATTTCTACCGAGAGGAATTGAGTTCGACCTAGCTTTTTGTAGATGCCGTTGTGTACTGTTGAAACTTCCAAGTGGAAATTTTTGGCTTCACCCTAGTTACTGCTGTATAACTTCTTACCATTAATGTTGCCGCTTTTGCTGTAAAAGCTGACAATTGCACCAGTGGAATCGGGAAAACCATTAATTTCTCAATTTCAAAAGCCACATTTTTATTTATACTATTTTTTGTCGCTAATGTCATCTGCCAAGGTGGCAAGATTTAAGTTAAATTTACTGAACTTATCTAGATATTTACTTATGTCTTGTGCAAGTTTGGGTTTTGTCCCCACTTGGCAAAAAATGAGGGGTGTTACCCCCCACTTTAATCTCAATGGCAGATGTTATCATTGTCATACAAGACAAAAACACCATTAATATGGTTTACCTAAGCTCCTAATATATAAATAGTTTTAATGAACAGTCATACCCCAAAAAAATAAATTTTTATTGAAACAAAAAAGTTTAAGTTCCCATTTTATTCAGATATAACTCTTGCTGTATAAGCATTTCATCAATTTATAATCTTGGTAAATAGATATACATATCAATTAATAAACAATTCAAAAATTAGCAAAATATTTTATTGTGAACACACTAATATTGTCGGTTAATTAATTTCATGAAGATGGTGAATTTTGGATCAAGAAGAAATCCAGCTAGATATGGATAACGAAAACTGTATCACCATGAACCTTTAACTATTATCTTATCTGTTTACTGATAGCTATTTATTTATTAGGCAGTATTGCCATTCACTGAAATTAGTAAACTGCTAATTATATGTATACAATTTATTGCTATAAGTAAGATTACAGGATGTTAATTAAGATAATTATGTAGAAATAACTATCATTATTTATTGCCAATCGCCGCAAATTCTTTTGGTTAAAGCCGATACTTCGGTATCAAATCAGAATTGAGTTCCTATGGCTAAGGAATTTTTAATAGATTCAATCAGCTAAAATTTGCAGATGTGAACTGCTGCTGTTAAGTGTTGAGTAAAAATTACCAACTTGGATTTTCTGGATAACTTCCCCAAAAATTCATGAGATAATTGCTTGACAGATAAGAATGAGGAAGTTATAGTGTAACTCCCAAGCTGTTTAAGCTGTTAAACAACGAGGGTGTTTTTCAAGCGATAGCGAAGCGCTGCTGCAAGCAGTTCGCTCTGGTCAAAATTTTTGACTATTTGCAAACTAAGTGGGAGCTTATCACCAATACTGCGAGTCATAGATCCCACATTCCGCGTTTGAACCTGACCAACCTGACTAAATAGCTTGATAAAGCTCCTGCTGTCCTTGCTTTATTCAACTATCCTGCAACTACTCATATTTTTATACAATTGGAGTCTACTGATAGATTCTCATCTGTTGTCAACTAAATTGGAGAATTTTTTGATTGGGTAATTTCAATTTTTTAATCTACCACATCCCTAAATCAATTAGAGAATCGGTGATTGTGTTGCAGTGTTTGGGAAAAAAGTTACTTGAAGTGATTACCGTTTAAACGTGCTATCATTGCCATAGCTTCTGTCCAACGCAATTACTGATGTGATTTATTAGCTAATTGCTGACTTCTGGTTTTTCAGTGGCTTTGTGAGCGCCAGTTAACCCCATGATACCTGAGCAGAAAATTTGTCCATTTTTGGTGAGAACGACTAATTTTATGTTCTATGTGGGTTTAGAAGTTACCCTTGTCGTTAAATGAGGGAAAAGAAGTGGATCTTAAAACATTGGTTTTCAGATTTAAGTTCCTCAACTCTTAACCATTACTGATTTTTTCGCGCAATTCCGGAAACAACAGGAAAATAAAATTTCCCGAAAATCCTGTGAAACTTAATATTAAGAAATTCTGTATTTTTTAGATATTTGTGAACAAAAACATCCCCGATTTTTCTAAGGAGTCGGGGAAATAACGAGGTGGGATTTAACGAATTAGCAAATAAATTCCCCAAATAGCCATAGCACGGAGATAGGTACTAGCGCGGAAAGTGCCATTAGCGGTGATAGCTTCCGGGGTGCGGAATTGCAAGCCATTGTCGTAAATTTGCCTTACTACAGCCTCAGTTAATCGCATGGCTTCATTTTTCATATCCATTTGCACTAAGAAGGCTGCTAGACCAAAATTGATGCCTGTCCAAACTTCCAAAGGATGTGTAGAATTGGGATTTTCTGGTAAACCATTGGGAAGAACACCGTTAGCAGCGCCGAATTTACCATTTTGGAACTTGAGAAAACAGGAATCATATACTTTTGTTAAGGCGGATAAAGCGCGATCGCTGGGGACAATATCTGGTAAACTCAATAAACGAGCGTAGAATTGCCCACACAACTGATCAGCCATAACTACCTCAGAACCACTTTCACTATCCAAGCAGTAATATTCACCATTCCAAAGCTTGTCCTGATAAATTGGTTTTGATTGATTTAACCAACCTTGATAAATAGACCCTTGTAACTCTACCTCTGTGACCTCTGCGCCTCTGTGGTTCGTTAAGATATTAGAAATAGCGATCGCAGCTTCCAAAGCAGCTAACCACAAACCACCACAATAAGCACTGACACCTTGCAAGCGCCAATCATCGAAAGTTTGGTCAGGTGCGCCGGAATTTTCCGGTATACTGTCACCATCGAGATCAAAAGTTTTCACATAATCGAGAGTTTGGACAATAGCATCCCAACAATCTGCTAAAAACGCAATATCATTTGCACCGGTAAACAGAAAATCTCGATATACCTGCAATACAAAATCACAACCTAAATCTTTCCACAGGTTGCAATCTTGATAACTAGTATAATTGGTTTTTTCCCAAACGTGTTCATTGGGTGCGCCTAAATCATGGGGTGTCGCACCGGCGATTTTGCGAACTGCGTGGGGACTTTCCGATTTGATAGTCAGATAATAACCAATAATTCTAGTTCTATGATCACTTTGGGGAATTGCCCTAGCAAAAGCGCGAATTACGGATTTTTCCAATTCAGGAAATAACATCAACAGTCCAAAAGAACCGTATAATCGCACATCTAGACTTTCGTACCAACGGTAATCTAAACATTCTAACACAGCAAATTGACCAACGGGATCAATTTCCGAGGCGGCACTCCAGAGAGTTCCGCCGCTGGTCAAGTCGTAGAGTTCGTTAAATAAAGCCATTTTGAACCAGTCAGGTAAATCTGATTTTTCTAAAATGGGGTTTTGCCAATTTTCGATGAGCGATCGCCAATTCTGATATTCTTTAAGAGCAGTAGTGGCAATCTGCCAAGCATTCTCACCATTACAACCAAAAAAGTCTGTATATCTGCGGTAATAGTTCACCCCCGCTGCAAATTCCGTAACGGGAAAATCCCAACTTAGCACAAAAGGAACTTCTAAATTTTCCCCAGGTTGCAAAGTGAAACGCACCGCAATTGCCGCACCTAAACGAGTATTTTCATCTGCGGGATTTTCATCTATATAATTAGGTAAAGAACCATCTGTAGAGAAACTTTGCCAAACATCTTCACCATTACCCACCGGATTAAATCGGGAATGATGAAATATTTCCACCTGGGGATTTTTGGTAGTCGCAATACACCAAGTTCCGTCTCCTTCTTGAACATTTTGATAATTAGAAACTTGACCTAAAACACAACCAAAATATTGATCATCTTCTGCTAGACAATTATAATTTCCTTGACTTTCTCCCCAAGGTGGTAGATATTCATAAACAGGACTGCCATCATCTCTAACTTTAACTTCGGGAGACTTCAAAGTATTGGTAAACCAACCCACCATATTTTCCCAAGTTAGCATGATGCTAATAGTAATTGGTGCATTTGTCGGGTTGTGTGCTTTCCACAAAAAAACCGCAACCGGATAACTAGCTTCTTGATAATTATCTGCCCAAATTGGCGAAAATTGCTCACAGATTAATTGAGTTTTTAAGACATTTTCATAAACAAACCAACTGCGGGGATAAAGTGCATGATATGTACCTGACCTCACCCCCATCCCCTCTCCGTCAACAGAGAGTGGAGAAGGTAGATACCATTGCCAAGATTGCAGTGTATGATCTTCTGGAGGTTGTGTAGATAATGCGTAAGCTTGTCCAGATTCAAAAACACTAAATTGAGAAGCGGGAACAGTTTTGAAAGTATGTTCTCCTCCGTCAATGTGCCACAGGTTAAAATCTCCTCGTGAAGAACGTCCTATACACCCTGCACCAAAGCCACCAATAGGCATTCCGTGCCAGGGACCATCATCTATATTACTAGGATAACGGACGGTGTAGGGTTTCTCCCAGCCTAAGCCAATGGGACGTTTCCAGGTGCAGGGGGGTATTTGGGGGTGGTTTGTCATGGTTTGAGTTTCACGGGTTGACGCTATGAAGACTAGCGCGATGTGTGATTTTTCTCAAGTCAATCATGAAAATATTTTTATTTCGCTGAAAATTTCCTAATGTTACTAGGAAGTTAGGAATTGACACTCCCCGGTCTAAAGACACGGGGATTCTTAAGATTTCACAATCTTAATATCTTGTTTGCACAAGTTCCCAGACTCAGTACGTTTGCACAAAAGTGCGTGCTGATACCGCCAGTTGCTCTACTTGGGGAAACCCCAAGACCGCACTGGCTCATCTTCTGGGCGTTTAGCTGTTAAACAGCAAGTTTCGCGGAGTCCCCACGTACTATAATGTCAAGGTTTAGGAGTCGCTGTTTGGAGGTGTGGGGGATGGGAGTATAACCTATTACTTTTAACTTTTAACTTCCACCTTGCGATAATAGTAATTACCCCATAAAAAAGGTGAGCTTATTCAGCCCACCTAACAAAATCAGAAAATATTCTGCAATAATTAACCTAACAAAGCCTTAGCTTTAGCTAAAACATTATCAACAGTGAAGCCAAACTTCTCCAAACAAGTACCACCAGGAGCAGAAGCACCAAAAGTATCAATACTTACGGTGTCGCCTTCAGAACCAACATATTTGTGCCAACCGAAGCTACTAGCTGCTTCTACAGATAGACGCTTGGTAACAGCTTTAGAGAGAACAGATTCTTTGTAAGCTGCGTCTTGTGTATCAAATAAGGTAGAAGAAGGCATAGAAACAACACGAACTTTCTTCCCTTCAGCAGTTAATTTTTCCGCTGCACTCACACAAAGGCTTACTTCTGAACCAGTACCAATCAAGATAATATCTGGTGTACCTTGACAATCAACAATTGTATATCCACCCTTAGCGACACCCGCAATAGATGTACCTGCTAAGTTAGGAACGTTTTGACGAGTGAACGCCAATAAAGTAGAAGCGTTTGCTTTAGACTTCTCAATTGCGACTTTGTAACCACCAGAGGTTTCATTTCCGTCTGCGGGACGAATTACAGTTAAATCAGGAATTGCACGCAAGGAAGCTAGGGTTTCAATGGGTTGGTGAGTAGGACCATCTTCACCTTGGCCAATGGAGTCGTGAGTCATGACCCAAATTGAACCAGCTTCAGAGAGAGCCGCCAAACGAATAGCAGCCCGCATATAATCTGTGAAGATGAGGAAGGTTGCACCGTAGGGAATTAAACCTGAGTTGTGCAACGCCATACCATTACAGATTGCACCCATTGCGTGTTCCCGCACACCAAAGTGGATGTTGCGGTTGGCAAAATGTCCTTTTTGGAAGTCTCCAGCACCTTTGAGTTCGGTGAGGTTGGAGTGGGTTAAGTCAGCAGAACCACCAATTAATTCTGGTAAAACAGCCCCTAGTTTGTTGAGGCAGTTTTCTGAGTGTTTGCGGGTGGGTAATGCTTTGTCTTCGTTTGTGTAGGTAGGTAATACTTTGTCCCAACCGTCTGGTAATTTGCCGCTAATGAAACGGTCAAATTCCGCCGCTTCTTGGGGGTATTTAGCTTTGTAACCAGCATAAACTGTGTTCCATTCAGATTCGTAGCCAGCACCGCGTTCAACAGCCTTGCGAGCATGATTTAGAGCATCTTCAGGAACTACAAAGGCATCATATTCCCAACCTAAGTTTTTGCGGGTAGCGATGGTTTCTTCTGGACCCAAAGCCGCACCGTGAATACCAGCGGTATCTTGTTTGTTGGGAGAACCATAACCAATGGTGGTTGTCACCTTAATCATGGTTGGTTTATCGGTGACAGCTTTTGCAGCTTCAATCGCTTTGGCAATTCCGGCTAAATCGGTGTTACCGTCTTTAACGTGGAGAACGTGCCAACCGTAGGATTCAAACCGTTTGGAAACATCTTCGGTGAAAGCTACATCTGTAGAACCATCAATGGAGATGTGGTTGTCGTCATAAAGAGCAATCAGTTTACCTAATCCCCAGTGTCCAGCAATGGAAGCAGCTTCACCAGAAATCCCTTCCATGTTGCAACCATCACCCAGAAGTACATAAGTATAATGATCAACTATCTTGGCATCTGGTTTGTTGAACTTGGCAGCTAGGTGTGCTTCTGCTACTGCTAAACCCACTGCATTGGCAATTCCTTGACCCAAAGGTCCTGTTGTGACTTCTACACCGGGTGTAACAAAGTTTTCGGGGTGGCCTGGGGTCTTAGCGCCCCATTGACGAAATTGCTTGATGTCGTCTATGGTAACGCTATCGTAGCCGGTCAAGTACAGTAGGGCATACTGCAACATTGAACCATGACCAGCGGACAAAACAAAGCGATCGCGGTTGAACCACTGAGGATTTTTGGGGTTATAGCGCATGAAGCTATCCCAAAGTACAAAAGCCATTGGAGCCGCGCCCATCGGTAGTCCAGGGTGTCCCGATTTAGATTTTTCTATGGCATCTACAGCCAAAAAGCGGATCGAATTAATACAAAGTTCTTGGATGGATTGGGTTGCAACAGCCATAATCTCTTATTGTTAACGACGGGTTAGGACTCTTTTTAGCTTTTTCTTGCTGGGTTCATTATCAAGTGATCCCACTTTTCTCATCATCCCATTCCTAATTGTCAATGGACAAGGGGGATGTTCTGAGTTTTTGGTGATGAATAAAGCCAATAATTTGGTCTTGCTGTTCCCAAAGCGTGGCATAAGCCATACTAACGGTTCAGCAAAGAATGATCTCTATCATACTTGCCACAGGTTCACTTCTAAAAAGCCAACCAATAACAAAATTACAGTAGTCAGTAGTCAGGAGTCAGGATTCAGGATAAGAAGAAAGGAATTTCTCTCCCTGCTCCCTGCGCTAAAAGCGATAGGATATTTTTTATTTGCAAGTCACTAGTACCGCAGGGCGTAAATAAACCAACCATTCTCAATGGTCACAAAGCTTACTTGCTAAATATTACTTTTGACCCTTGACTTTTGACTTCCGCTTGGCGGCATTAGGGAGTAAATTTCTTGAATGCCAGGGTAACATTATGACCACCAAAGCCGAAAGAATTAGATAAAGCCACCTCGACTACCTGATCACGACTATTATGGGGAACATAATCTAGGTCACATTCAGGATCAAGATTTTCAATGTTGATAGTAGGGGGAATTTTATTATGAGCGATCGCCAAAATTGTCGCTACAGCTTCAATCCCACCAGAACCACCTAACAAATGTCCCGTCATGGATTTAGTAGAACTAATTGCCACCTTATAAGCATACTCTCCCAAAGCTTTCTTAATCGCAGCGGTTTCATTTTTATCATTAGCCTCTGTACTAGTTCCATGAGCATTGATGTAACTAACCATTTCCGGTGCGATCGCCCCATCTTTTAAAGCTAATTCAATCGCTCTAGCTGCACCCAAACCACCAGGAACAGGCGCAGTCATGTGATAAGCATCACAGGTCATCCCATAACCTACCATCTCCCCATAAATCCTAGCACCACGACTCAGAGCGTGTTCCAATTCTTCAAGAATTAAAATTCCTGCCCCCTCACCCATAACAAAACCATCCCGATCCCGATCAAAAGGACGACAAGCATGGGCTGGAGCATCATTGCGAGTTGATAAAGCGCGAGCAGCCGCAAACCCCGCCACCGACAAAGGTGTAACCGCTGCCTCACAACCACCGCAAATCATCGCCTTGGCATACCCCCCTTGAATTTGCCGAAAAGCATCGCCGATAGAATTAGAACCAGCAGCACAAGCCGTTACAGAACAGGAATTCGGACCTTTTGCACCCGTATGAATTGCTGTTAATCCTGCTGCCATATTGGCAATCATCATGGGAATCATGAACGGACTACAACGACTAGGACCCCGCTTAGGATCTAAGTAAATAGTTTGCTGATCTTCTAATACCTTAATCCCACCAATGCCCGAACCGATGATCACACCAACTTGTTCAGCGTTGAGGTCATTAATCACCAAACCTGAATCTGCAACAGCTTGAATAGCTGCCGATACACCCAATTGGGCAAACCGATCCATCCGCTTGGCTTCTTTGCGTTCTAAATAACTCTCTGGATCAAAGTTCTTGACTTCACCCGCAATGCGGCAACTATGTTTAGACGCATCAAAAGCGGTGATATAGTCAATTCCATTGCGTCCGCTTAATAATCCTTCCCAATATTCAGCAGATGTGTTACCAATAGGTGTAATCGCGCCCACACCTGTTACAACAACGCGGTTACGTTTATAGTCTGTCATGATTACATTAAATATGGCGAAAAAGCAGCAGATTGGACAATAAAGAGGGCTGAGTTCCGAGTTAAGTATTCTTAGTCAAGAGTATACTGTTTGCTCAATATTACGGACTTTTAGTGCTTTTTTTTGAAGTCAAACTTATAGCTTAGACACTTAACACTCATGTACGGGCGGGTTTATCCAGTTAATTAATATACTCCTAAAGTATTCATTTAAACCCGCCAATACTGAATTAAGACTTGTCTATGCAGATTTAGGAGCGTTATTATTTATATACTCTATAACGTCTTTAACAGTGAGAATTTTTTCAGCCGCTTCATCAGGAATTTCGATATCAAATTCTTCTTCCAAAGCCATTACCAATTCAACTGTATCTAGGGAATCAGCCCCTAAATCATCAACAAAACTGGCTTCTTCTGTAACCTTAGCCTCATCCTCTACACTCAGTTGCTCAACGATAATTTTTTTAACCTTATCAAAAGTTGCTGCTTGGCTCATAAATAAAAGTCCTTAACAAGTTGCTATGATTTGCTCTAAATGAACAAAGTTTTTTTTGGGCATATACATCTTATCGGAAAGAGTGAACCTGAGTATAGGTTCTATCATTAAAACTGAGGATTGAATGTTAGGGAGATCCTGAAAATGAGACATAGAGAGTTTAATAACCCAATTAACTGCCAATAAATGCCCATCACATCTAAAACATTAAACCTAATATAATTCTATGCTATCTAAACCGCTAAAATACGCTTACTATCCTGGCTGTGTAGCTCAAGGGGCTTGTCGGGAACTGTACCTATCCACCCAATCTCTCACCCAAGCCTTGGGAATTGAACTGGTTGAACTAAAAAAAGCCTCTTGCTGTGGTTCAGGGACATTTAAAGAAGATTCTCAACTATTAGAAGACACAGTTAACGCCAGAAATATCGCCTTAGCAGAATCATTAGATCTCCCGTTACTCACCCATTGCAGCACTTGCCAGGGTGTAATCGGTCATGTTGATGAACGGTTAAAAGAATGCCAATCAACAAATCCCGACTATCTCCACAAAGTTAATGGTTTATTAGAAAAAGAAGGCTGTTCACCCTATCGGGGGAGTACAGAAGTTAAACATCTTCTTTATGCTTTAGTCGCAGATTATGGTTTAGAAGAAATTACCCAGCGAGTCACCAAAAAATTAAGTGGATTAAAATGTGCAGCTTTCTATGGTTGTTATCTACTCCGCGCTCAAAAATCCATGCCCTATGATGATCCTTTTCAACCCGAAGCAATGGAAAATGTATTTCGGGCTGTAGGGGCTACACCTGTATATTATCGTGGCAGAACTCAATGCTGTGGTTGGCCTTTATCCAGCTACGCGACAACCGAATCTTTCCAAATGGCCGGAAATCATATTCAAGAAGCTTTAGCGAATGGGGCTGATTGTATTGTCACACCATGTCCGCTGTGTCATTTGAATTTAGATTCTCGTCAACCAGAAGTAGAAAAGGTAATTGGTCAAAAATTAGGTTTACCAATCTTACACCTACCCCAATTGATTGCTTTGGCTTTAGGTGTCAGTCCCAAAGAATTGGGTTTAGAGAGACATATTGTGTCTACAAAACCCATTTTAGAAAAACTAGGATTCTGATGAAATTGTGGGAAGGGAATAATATTTTTCTTCCCATTACCCATTACCCATTACCCATTACCCATTACCCATTACCCATTACCCATTACCCATTACCCATTACCCATTACCCATTACCCATTACCCATTACCCATTACCCATTACCCATTACCCATTACCTATTACCAGTAAACCAAAAAGTTTTTTCCTGAAGGGAGATCGCCAAATACTGTGTAGTATAAAATACTTTTTTATTCTCGATACTCTAATCAGCAGACATAGTATAGATAATAATTACTTATGATTAGCTGGTTAATAATTTCTTGACGCTAACCGGATGGAATATAAATGCTTTCAACGACTTGATATTTCCTCTGTAGGGCTTGAGATAAAAAGGCTAACATCTGTTTGAGTGTAAAAAGTGTGCGATAAATTAATCTACTACCTTTCCTTTTACGACTGATTTTGAGCCATAGTAGATTCACCCAGATGTTAATTAGAAGAAAGGATATTCCAATGAATAGTAATCTCAAGACTGGATTTTTGTTATTCGTCTTAATTCGACAAATATTTTTCAGACGATAACTAGTTTCAATGCCAAATCTTTTTCGATAATCTTGATAGATGTAATTTAAATTTGTTTTTACCTTATAAGCAACATAAACAAAATATTGAACTCCATGCTTTTTATGCTTTCCCTTTCTATATTTACAGACAACCCATAAATCAAATGTGACGAAATCATCTTTATCTCTTGTAATGGTATAGGTAGTTTTATAACTTTTTTTACCCTTGAGGAATTGTTTGATTCCTCCTTTTTTTCCAGTCTTGATAGCAGGCATAAGAAAGGGAATATCTAATGCCTGTAACCATGTAATTACAGGAGTATTAAAAAATCCCCTATCCAAATAGAGTTTTTTTACATTTATTTTTAGGGATTCAAGTTCTGCTAATAAATAAGTAATTAAAGCCACACTAGTATTTAATTGGCGAACACCTCTTATTGCTAGAGTTACACGCTTATTATTACTAATAACATATAAAGTGGCATAGGCATAAAATGGTAACCGCTCAATAATCCGGGGTAAATCCTTCCATGACAAGCCTCAAATGGCGTAAAATCGTCCCCGAATGGGTAGTCCGCCCCCATTTATTGAGCGGATACATAAAATGAATTAGTACCAGATTTAGCTTCACTTCGATATATGTAGGGTAATTCTGACGATGTTGGTTGACCATAATAACAAATTAAATTTAAATCAATCGCTATTTTTAAACACCGTTTTTTTAATCCTAAAGGAATTCGACTTTTTAATGCTTGATTGATTTGCCCTTCTAATTCCTCAAAATTGTTAATTTTATTGAGATGATATCTAATATCATTAGCTGTCGGAATATTTTTTAACAATTTAGCAGTGTTTTCAATACTATCTCCACTGCTGGCTGCTTTAACCAGAATCTCGAATAAAGTTTGTTGGTTACAGGCTCCTTGAGTTTCAATGGAAAAATTTTCTACTAAACACTGAATAACCTCATCAAGAGTTTCTGAGTCGGTTAAAACGAGTTCTTCTGTAGACTCGCCCCGCGTGGCTTTTGTTAGAGATGAAACAGTCAATTTTTTCAGCCAATATGCTACACACTACTTTCATCATTTCATATTTTGATCCAGTGCAAATTATGATAACTATTTCTTATATATTTGGTATTCTATAGTACATGAGTATCTGTCGTATTTTGTTAGTGATGCCTGCTGCGTCTGTAGCAATAGCGTCAGCACTCCGTAAAAATCACTCTTTGGGAAAAACTTTTTGGTTTACTGATGATTGCAGTAAGCTTTCCTGTCAATGCGTAAGTCCTAACTATCCTCCTTAATTTCATGAATACAGTACTTTTCTAGTGAATAAGACTCACGATTTACAATAATAGGTTCATCGGTAGGCTTACCTAACCATTCATTTGTGTAATCCAAAATTTTGGCTAGGCTTTGTTGACGGCTATCTTCTATTGCTCTTTTACCAGCTTCAAATAATTCTTCACTATTCCATACATCAAAAACAATTGTACGTTTGATAGAATTATTACCATAAAAGTAATTTACTTTTACAAAAATGCTAAAATACTTAGAGTCCATGTTTTCATTATTCTCCTTTGTTTCTATTATATTCCATGACTGTATATCCCATGACTGAACATCAAAATTAGGAGCATCTAAAACCTCTTTAGAAAAACAGTTTAATTTTTTCATCTCGTTAACATTATTTTCTTTCCATGCTTTTAAATATTTATTGGCACTTCTTTCGGGTGTATCTGCAAGAAAAACTTTAAATAAACTAAACCCTATTATTCCAACTAAACACAGAAAAAAAATACCTAATGTAATTTGAATTTTTGAGAATTTATAATTATCTAAGAACTTCATTTTTAACCTCCTGAAACAATACGCTAATATAATTCAGCAATTAACATCTCGATTAATTTTCAGGGGTAGGTACTACCCCCTATCGCTTTTTATAACAGAAATTAAGCTGATTTTGAACAGCAATTCTCATTTTGAAACGAGTTTCCGCCATTTCAGCAAACCCCGAATTTGTTAAGAATTGTAAAACCCTATGAATGTAAGGGTTTAAATGTCATGCCTTAAAATGAGAATTGCTGCTAGACCGGGGCGCACCTATCCATCTGGTTAGTTGTTTAGAACACGCTTCCGTTGCTACTACCAGCCGCTATTTACACGCTAAACCATCAGATTGTAGTAGTTTATATTTAGGTTGATTAATTGGTAATGGTTTGGGAAGATGAAAAAAGTGCCTAACCTATTACACCATTTTAATACGATTATGTCAGAATTTGTTTACTTAGTAAGAAGCGGCGACACTACTAGATATAAAATTGGAATGAGTGATAATCTTGCTCGTCGTTTACAACAGCTAAACGGTAAACAATCTCCTTATGAAGTTTTCGTAGTCTCCAGTATAGAAGTCATTAACGCTCTACCAATAGAAAAAACACTACATCATAAATATAAAGACTATAGACGTAAGGGAGAGTGGTTTGAACTAACTGATGAACAAGTAGAAAATGTTATACAAGACATGAATTTTCTTCAATTTAATGAGCAAATTTTATATAAAACTGATTATAGCGATACGCCTATCAAACTAGCAGACGTAGACCTAATAGAAAACAAGTTAGAGGTAGACTTAAAAGAAGAAAATAACAAAGATAATTTATTTTTAGATAAATTATCTTTAAATAAGGGGTTTAAATTAGTTCAACTTGCTTTACTTAAAGGTTTTATCAGGGTAAATGACTTTTTAGATTTTGGAATTAAATTTTTCCTTGAAGACGATTATGAATTGGCACTTATATGTTTTGACGTAATAATTGCGTATAAAACTGACAAGATAGGAGTTGCTTATTTCTGGAAAGCAGAAACTCTTTTTCGTAAACTGAAGATACAGTCAAGAAAAGAATCTAATGATCAATGTGATACTGATAGTGAGTATCAACAAGACATAAAACTTATTCAAGATTGTTATATAAACGCATTAGCCATATTTGACTATATTTCGTCTACTATACCCAGTCTCAAAAATTGGTTGAACTTAGCTCGTCTTTATCATGCTTATTCTTTATTTCTTACTGATTACATGGACGACTCTTCAGGTCTATTTTCTGATGCAATATATATATACAACAAATTGAATTGTATAAACACTCGTAACATTGTTGTGCGTGACGCAAATACAAGAACTGAAAACGCGGAATATAATGCTACCCAAATATATTATCCTGATATAGAAGATTAATTTCAATCACAACTTGTACCATCGTTGTCTCTATTAACAACCTGACAAAGTTTTTGTCCACCAAGTCACTGGACAAAGTAAAATTGTCAAGTATGGAACTGGACAAACCAAGATGGACAGTCAAGACACAGAACTGATTAAAATCGCCACTCTACAAGGAAGATACGGTTTAGAGTCACGTCAAGCGGTATATGACAGAATCAACGGACTGGACATAAAACCAGTAGAACGGGGTAAAATATCCCCACAGCAGTTAGACCTACTGGACAAACTAGACAAGCATATCAGGGAAGGGGGAGCGATCGCTAATTTCCCTATTCACCCTGAAGTAGAAGTACCAGCGCTGGAAAAACTGGACAATCAACTAGACATACTGGACAACCAACTAGACAACAGCGAAAACCTTACCGCTATTACTGTTATGGCTGGTTTAGTTGAGAAAATGATGGGGTATATCGGGAATCAGCGAACTGCTTGCAGCAGCGCTTCGCTATCGCATCTAGCAGAATATGAGGAATTAGAAAAAGCAGTTACTCATCAGTGGATATTGAGTACAGCTAAGGTAAAAGAATTAATTGGTGTTACCCCAAGGGTAGGTAAGGATGAAATGACCTTTGTATGGGGTAGCTTTACCTTCACCAAAGCAGGGAAGCTGGGTAATCAGATGGGATGGTTGGTTAGTAAAAGTTAGTTTTCAAACTCAAAAACTATTCGGAAACATTACTTTAATTTCTTTGCAATATTACACTAATCTTGATTCAATTCCACCTGTGTTTATTCTGGTTAAAACTTGGTAGCATTTAAACACAAAAAATACTGTTATACTAAACAGCTAGGGGTTAATGTATAAATATTGTCAATTTATCTTCTCTAATGGGTAAAAATTTTAATACTGTACCAGAGGTTAACTGCTGGAGAAACTTTACACTTGATGGTAACATATTTGACTTATCACATCTTAATTCGCATTCAGTTACATATTTAGATGTGGATAAACAAAAAGAATACACTTTTTTAATAACTTATAGTTCACACTGTTTTACAAGTAAAATACCTGATGTAATTTCTAATCAAGAATTACAGTCAATATATAAGACACCAACTGAATCAAGGCTTTTTAGTATTGAAAGATATCATCTTTCAAAGCATCTACCCAACATTATTAAAACACTAGGTGAGAAAACAACACTAACTTTTCATGCTGGTTATAAAAATTATGCAACATTTAAAGTTTTAGATTCCAATGGTTACGAAGTTAATTATTTTATTCCTTTTTCAGCCTTTAGAGAGAAGAAAAAACTTAGGTTACACATAACAAGTGCTTATCCTAAGCTAGATTTAGGAAAAACACAAAAAGTAAATTTTTTTGCTATAGCTAACAATCTATTAACTGGCAAGAAACTACCACAGCCACATATAACAAAGACCCCTTAAGGAGTCTTCGCCAAAAAATATTTTTTTGGTATTCAGAACGTCTTTACCGGGATTGCCACGACCATACAGGTAACGGGATGTCGTGCATTAAGCACGTCTGCTGCATCCTTTTCTTACAACTATAGTATAGAAGTTATTGTTAGCTTAGTCAAGATCCAAAAGTTAAAGCTCAATTTACCCTTCCCACAACCTATTAGTTATTTTAAACCGTGCATAAAAATATGCTTATATATACAATTAATCATATCTAATCATGTTTAGTTTGCACCCGTATTGATTCAGGAGTAGAGAGGTCGTTAAATGAGCGTTTAACAACTTGACCCACAGGTGACAGCATTGATAACGCCGAAACAGCGCCTAATACCTGCTCATCACTCACTTCTAAATACCTTTGCAACTGTTCTAAATTCCTATGCCCGTGCCTGTTGATTTTCATAAGTCACTATAGACCCTTGTGATCTACAGCTTACAACTACAGGGGACGGGTTAGCAGGTTTATTTCATTATCCTTACTCGCATCTCCTATGTAGTATTTTTACAACTTGTTATACTACATTAAATTTCAGCATCAAAATATACCCAAAATCTTATGATTTCTTAGGGTGTGGCGTGGGAAAATTCGCCACCGCCGCGTCCTAGTTTTGCCCCAATTTTGTCCGACAGCGATCGCCTCAAATCCCCCTACAATAACTGCTTTGGTAAAGTTACAAGGCAATGCGATCGCTGTATTTTCCCGCCTACCTACAGTAAAGGTTTCAGCTTATCTTGCCCCTGGTGACAGCTTCGCTATATCTACCCCAATGAATGGAGATCCACGAAAACCAGAAATTGCAGCAGCCCAATCATACTTTGCAATCAAAACCCGTGAAGCTGAAGTTGTCAAAGGTCATGCTATGCCATCCCTAGAATATATTCGGCTGTGCCACCGCCGATAGTTTGTATCTGCGATCCGTTCTTGGTAGTGTACTCTACTTCGCAGTGATGTAAGTATCCTTGCTGGTATTCTATTTCCGTAATCGTGGCGGTTACTTTCCAATTCTTTTGGGCGTGTTCATAGGTTGGGTAGCAGGTGATTCTGTCCCCTGGGTTATAGGTGGGAGTACCCGCACCACTCAAACCCTGATTACGGCTAGACTCCGCACCACCCGCACCACTTTAAATCTGATAAATTAGAAGATGAAATTGCGATCGCTTGGGGTGATGCAAAAGCCTATTGGGCATCTTTTCAACGTCAATTAAATAAGCTGGATGCGGAAGATACTGCCACCAGTATCACCCGTGAAATGGCTGTGCTGCTGTTAAAAAGTCTGGGATATACCCTCGTATATACCGCTAAAGCTGAAGTGGTAGAAGGGCAAACCTACGGCATTTCCCACCGCGCTGTATCACCATCCGACTCTTCAATTCCGAATTACCAATTACGAATTACGAATTACGAATTACCAATTACGAATTATCCCCCCATTCATATTCAGTAAACCAAAAAGTTTTTTCCTGAAGGGAGATCGCCAAATACTGTGTAGTATAAAATACTTTTTTATTCTCGATACTCTAATCAGCAGACATAGTATAGATAATAATTACTTATGATTAGCTGGTTAATAATTTCTTGACGCTAACCGGATGGAATATAAATGCTTTCAACGACTTGATATTTCCTCTGTAGGGCTTGAGATAAAAAGGCTAACATCTGTTTGAGTGTAAAAAGTGTGCGATAAATTAATCTACTACCTTTCCTTTTACGACTGATTTTGAGCCATAGTAGATTCACCCAGATGTTAATTAGAAGAAAGGATATTCCAATGAATAGTAATCTCAAGACTGGATTTTTGTTATTCGTCTTAATTCGACAAATATTTTTCAGACGATAACTAGTTTCAATGCCAAATCTTTTTCGATAATCTTGATAGATGTAATTTAAATTTGTTTTTACCTTATAAGCAACATAAACAAAATATTGAACTCCATGCTTTTTATGCTTTCCCTTTCTATATTTACAGACAACCCATAAATCAAATGTGACGAAATCATCTTTATCTCTTGTAATGGTATAGGTAGTTTTATAACTTTTTTTACCCTTGAGGAATTGTTTGATTCCTCCTTTTTTTCCAGTCTTGATAGCAGGCATAAGAAAGGGAATATCTAATGCCTGTAACCATGTAATTACAGGAGTATTAAAAAATCCCCTATCCAAATAGAGTTTTTTTACATTTATTTTTAGGGATTCAAGTTCTGCTAATAAATAAGTAATTAAAGCCACACTAGTATTTAATTGGCGAACACCTCTTATTGCTAGAGTTACACGCTTATTATTACTAATAACATATAAAGTGGCATAGGCATAAAATGAATTAGTACCAGATTTAGCTTCACTTCGATATATGTAGGGTAATTCTGACGATGTTGGTTGACCATAATAACAAATTAAATTTAAATCAATCGCTATTTTTAAACACCGTTTTTTTAATCCTAAAGGAATTCGACTTTTTAATGCTTGATTGATTTGCCCTTCTAATTCCTCAAAATTGTTAATTTTATTGAGATGATATCTAATATCATTAGCTGTCGGAATATTTTTTAACAATTTAGCAGTGTTTTCAATACTATCTCCACTGCTGGCTGCTTTAACCAGAATCTCGAATAAAGTTTGTTGGTTACAGGCTCCTTGAGTTTCAATGGAAAAATTTTCTACTAAACACTGAATAACCTCATCAAGAGTTTCTGAGTCGGTTAAAACGAGTTCTTCTGTAGACTCGCCCCGCGTGGCTTTTGTTAGAGATGAAACAGTCAATTTTTTCAGCCAATATGCTACACACTACTTTCATCATTTCATATTTTGATCCAGTGCAAATTATGATAACTATTTCTTATATATTTGGTATTCTATAGTACATGAGTATCTGTCGTATTTTGTTAGTGATGCCTGCTGCATCTGTAGCAATAGCGTCAGCACTCCGTAAAAATCACTCTTTGGGAAAAACTTTTTGGTTTACCTATTACCAATTACAGATTTCTGATATTCTTCCTCACTAATTAAATCCTGATTGTTTTCTACCCGATCTAAAAATACTAATCCTTCGAGATGATCATACTCATGTTGAAAAATTCTGGCAATAAAATCAGTTAATTCTTGTTTTTGTAAATTGCCGTTTCGGTCTGTATATTCAACTTCAATTGTTTGATATCTAGGAACTAAACCCCTAATTCCAGGTACACTTAAACAACCTTCCCAATCTTTAACCACTTCTAAAGAATTGGCAACAATTCGGGGATTGATCATTGCTGTTGGTTGCATTTCTGGCGCATGGGGATATCTGACATTAGGACGGGAAGCGACGATAAATAAACGGTAGGATGCTGCTATTTGTGGTGCAGCAATTCCCACCCCATTGGCTTGAGCAACTGAGGTAATTAATTCATCAATCAGGGTTTGAATTTCTTGACTTTGAATATTCTCAACCGCAGCAGCTTTTTGTCCTAATATCGGATTACCTAATTTAATGATTGGTGCTAATTTATTCATTATGTTTCAAATCTATTAAATCTATTTTTTTTAATTCCTGTTTCCATCCTGTTCATCCTTTAATCCTGGACATCCTGATATGGCTTGCGCCACGCTTCGCTATCAGACAGTTTTATTTCAATTTAAATAGATCACCGATTTTTGAAGTGAGAGCAGTATATCATTGATGATGTGCGATCGCCCTCCGATTGCGTCGCCTTCTACCTCGCACGAGTTACGGAATAAACGAAGCACTCGCCAGCAGAGAACACGGAAGATCACAGAAGAGGGTTTGAGGAATATTGTACGTCCAAAAGGGGTTCTGGGATTGTGATGATCCAGATTTTTGTCGAGGTGGGGCGGGAAGGGGGATCTTATTAACTGTTGTCGTGGGGATCTTGTAACGAAAAGTAAAATCGCCCAAACCCCATTCACTCTTCACTCTTGCCTCTTGCCTCTTGCCTTGCCATAACGACGATTTTCAATGCTAACCTACTTAGATGTCGAGTTGCTATTTCCTAATCCCATAAAACAACAGAAAAGGATCATGACAATGAGTACAGAATATCATGTCCAACTTATTCAAGCAGGTAACACCCAAACCTTAACAATTCCTCAAGAATTAAACCTATCAACAACAGAAGTAATTATCCGACAAGAAGACGGAAAACTGATCATAGAACCCTATCATAAAAAATCCCTCCTGGAAATTTTTGCCACCTTAGATGATATTGAAGAAGATTTTCCCAATGTTGATGAAGGATTATTACCCCTAGATGATATTGAACTGTAAAAATGTCTTATTCTTACTTACTCGACACTAATATACTCTCTGATTTTATTAATGTTCGTGAATTTTCTCGCGTTCCTAATTTGAAAGTAGAAAACTGGCTTAAATCTGATTAAGAAAGCTATGAGAAATGAAGAATAAACACAAAAATCACGTGAATTAAAAATTTTGGCGTTGCATAATATGGCGATCGCCATCTGGGCTATTAGCAACGCCAAGTTTTATCAGTTTTGAGAATCTGAGCAGGAAATCCGGGACAACTGACCAAATATCAATTTTCCTTGTTAACTGGTAAAGGTGCAGGTTTAACTAAGAATTGAGAAATTTTACCATCACGCTCCACCTGCACTTGTAAAGGAATGCCAACTTTACTATTTTCTACTATTCTTTGAACCTCATCAACTTTCAAAACGGGTTGATTATTCATACTTTTGATCACATCTCCTGGACGTAATCCAGCAGTAGCTGCGGGTGAGTTAGGAACAATCCTGACTAATAGAATCCCTTGATTTGCAGATAAATTTATTTTCTCACCAAATCGAGCAATGATTTTTTCCTTAACTTCTGGCGTTAGTGTTACCATTTGTATTCCCAAATAGGGATGATCAACACTACCTTTAGCAATTAATTCTTCAGCGATTTTTTGGGCAGTATTAATAGGAATGGCAAATCCCAAACCTTGAGCGCCTTGAATAATTGCTGTATTCATGCCAATGACTTCACCACGAGCATTTAGTAATGGTCCACCGGAGTTTCCGGGGTTAATTGCTGCATCTGTTTGTAGATAGTCAACACGCTTATCACTAGCACCAATATCACTACTAGAACGATCTGTGGCGCTGATAATTCCAGAGGTAACAGTATTATTTAAACCCAAAGGATTACCAATAGCAATAACAGCTTCGCCCGGTTGTAAAGTATCAGATTTACCTAAAGCTAAACTGGGTAAATTATTCGCGTCAATTTGAATCACTGCGACATCTGTTACCGCATCTTCACCTAATACTTTACCTTTAAAAGTTCTGCCATCTTTGAGGGTGACAGTTACCGAATCAGCACCATCTACAACATGAGAATTGGTCAAAATTTGCCCAGATGAATTAATGATAAATCCCGAACCACTACCTCTTTCTACTCGTTCTCTAGGTTGTGTGGGGATTCTATTGCCAAAAAATCCGCGAAAAAAAGGATCAGAAAATTCCTCTGGAGCTTGAGTTGTGACGGTTCTAGTTGAATCAATGCGAACAACCGCACCTCCCACCTTTTGTACTACTTTAACAACAAAGTTAGGATCTCCAGAAGAGGAAAAAATCGCGGGAGGAGCAATTTCTGTGGTATGTGGGGTGGTTTTGTGTGGTTGTGCATTGCTAGGTTCGATTTCTGTGGTGGTTTTTTTGAGGTTCGTGCAACCTCCGAGCATAAAAAATGCTACACCACATACGACAATCCATTTTTTACCTTTATTTCCCAAGTTTTGTCTTAAAAATCTATTATTAATATTCTGCGCTGCTAAGTTATGATTATTAATTTTCATGATGTGATTATTGCTCCGTATTCGTTAGTAGGTGCTAGAATATTAGCTACCAGGTTTTTATCAGAGTGATTATAGATGACACAGGGGTAATTACAAATTAGGAATGATGAGTTACGGATAAAGGTGGTGTGAATGGAAATTCCCATAGATGATTTATGGAATCGTGTATTAGAGCGTTTACAGTTAGAGTTAGCCCCTCCTACCTTTGAAACTTGGATTAAAACAGCTTATGCACAGCAGCTAGAAAATAACTGTTTGGTAATATATGCTCCTAATCCTTTTGCTCGCAATTGGCTTCAGAAGTATTACATCCATACCATTGCTAATGTAGTCCACGATATTGTGGGTTATCCAATAGAGATTTATATTACTGTAGTCGAGGATAAGGAAGTTTCTCATGGGGATAAACCGGACGTTGAGGGGAAATTACCAGCAATAAATCATATTTCGGCAAATGCTCCCATAAATTCGCAAAAGACTTCAGATTTAAATTCTAAATATGTTTTTTCTCGTTTCGTCGTCGGAGCGAATAATCGCATGGCTCATGCGGCTTCTTTAGCTGTGGCAGAATATCCAGGTAGGGAATTTAATCCGTTATTTTTATGTGGTGGTGTGGGTTTGGGGAAAACTCACTTAATGCAAGCTATTGGTAATTATCGCTGGGAAATCTGTCCTCATTCTAAGATATTTTATGTGTCTACGGAGCAGTTTACAAATGATTTGATTACTGCAATTCGTCAAGATAGTATGCAGGGTTTCCGCGAACACTATCGGGCTGCTGATATGCTGCTAGTTGATGATATTCAGTTTTTGGAGGGAAAGGAATATACTCAAGAGGAATTTTTTCATACTTTCAATACTTTACATGAGGCGGGTAAGCAAGTTGTAATTGCTTCGGACCGTCCTCCTAATCAAATTCCCAGTTTACAAGAACGGTTGTGTTCACGGTTTTCTATGGGGCTAATTGCTGATGTGCAAATGCCTGATTTAGAGACGAGAATGGCAATTCTGCAAAAAAAAGCTGAGTATGAAAATATTCGTTTACCACGAGAGGTGGTTGAATATATCGCTTCTAATTGTACTTCTAATATCCGGGAGTTGGAGGGGGCGTTAATTCGAGCTTTGGCTTATATTTCTATTTGGGGTTTACCTATGACTGTGGAAAATCTGTCACCGATTTTAGGTACTCCTAGCCAGAAAATAGAAACTACTCCTGAGATAATTTTAAATATAGTTGCAGATGCTTTGAATGTTTCTATTGAGGATTTGAAGGGTAATTCCCGTCGTCGAGAAATAAGTTGGGCTAGGCAAATAGGAATGTATTTAATGCGACAACTTACGAATTTGAGTTTACCGAAGATAGGGGAGGAGTTTGGTGGGAAAGATCATACGACGGTGATGTATAGTTGTGAGAAAATTACTCAGTTGAAAGATAGTGATCAGAGTTTAATGCAAACTTTACACCAATTGAGCGATCGCATCCAAATGGCTACTACCAAAAATAGAATTAATATTGTTGATGTTTTCCACAACCCAAAAAACTAACTTATCCCATTAAAATCTGCACTATTGAGTCCGAATTTTAAGAAAAATATAATAAATGATTAATTTATATTTAAATTTGCGGTCAAAATCCAATTTTTTGCGGCAAATCTGTGGAAAACTTTAATTTATTATTTATCTGTTTCATGAAGTATCATAATTTTGTGAAACTTTAACATAGTTTTTCCACAGGTTTTCCACAGGGAATTGTCCAGATCATTTGTTTTTTTATATCAGGAGTATTGACAAATGGATGAATTTATGAATGCGGCAATTTTCCAGGCTAAACAAGGTAGACAAGAAGGGGGAATTCCCATTGGCTCTGTTTTGGTTAAGGATGGTAAAATTGTCGGACAGGGACACAATAAGCGCCTCCAAGATGGTGATCCTGTAACTCATGCGGAGATTGATTGTCTCCGTAATGCGGGCAGAATTGGTAACTACAAAGGTACAATCCTCTACTCCACATTAATGCCTTGTTATTTGTGTGCTGGTGCTGTGGTGCAATTTGGAATTAAAAAAGTTATTGCTGGAGAATCCAAAACTTTTCCTGGCGCTAGAGAGTTTATGGTATCTCACGGTGTGGAAGTCGTAGATTTAAATTTAGATGAATGTGAACAAATGATGACTGAATTTATTACAACTAACCCGGAACTTTGGAATGAAGATATTGGGAAATAGGAGTTCGGAGTTCGGAGTTCGGAGTTCGGAGTTCGGAGTTCAGAAGAAGAAGGAAGGAATGAACATTAAAATTTTCCAAAAACCTCTTCCGTTCTGACTCGGTGACTCCTGACTCGGTGACTCCTACTCTTCACATTAACCCCACAATTAAAATTGAGAAATTAGTGTCAATTTTCTCCACTTGCGTTATGATGGCGATCGCAAGCCTAAAAACCTTGTCGGCTGGATATTGCCACGACTGTTAAGCATAAATGGCGTTTAGTAGTGGTAATTACCGTACAAAACCGAATTCCTAAGCAGCTTACTCTTGTTAGTTATGGTATAGTGGAGAAGTTAAAACTAGCTTCGCCAAACTATAATTGCTCTACGCGCAGGTAATAATTGCAAGCGAAAAGCTGTTTTGATCAAGAATTTACACACAAAAATCTGAAATACACCCAGTTTATGATTCAGCAAGTAATTCACCCAATGGTGAAATTGCAGCGCAACGTGCAATCACTCGTAGAATCCAATATTATCAAACCCAATGATAGGATTTGGAAAATTGCCTTACTCTATGGCGATGATTGGCAACATTGGAAACAGGAGTTGTTAGACTTTGGATTTAGCACCCAAGATCCAATTGGCGACTTATTAGCGGTAGAAAAGTGGGACGACGATTAAACATCTAAATTAGATTGGCTATATCTAGGATAGATTTGACGTAGATATGCCTACCTCTAGTAATGATAAAACTTTGTCCTTGCTTTTGTGGTGGGTACAATTCTTTCGTCACTCGATTTTGGATTGATGTTAGCGAAGCGTACGCAGCGCAGCGAGTATTTTGGATTTTGGATTAACTCCACCCTCAAGTGTAGATATGGAAAATTTTGGATTTGGAATTTACGTTAGCGAAGCGTACGCAGCGCAGCGAGTATTTTTCCATCACTAGAGGACAGAGACTGATACCAAATTTTTTAATCTAAAATCTAAAATCTCAAATTCCCTGTCAAAACACATACTCAAGCATTTTTATCAAGGTAGGTAAATTATGGTTCAAACCTTACCTAAAACCCAGTTAGTAACCTTTGAAGAGTTTATTAAATGGAAACCAGAAGGCGGATTTTATGAACTGCATGATGGGGAAATTATTGAGGTGAATCCACCATTAGGAAAACACGAAAGCAGAACCGGGTTTTTATCCAGAAAATTGACAGTCGAGTTTGACAGACTTGATCTTCCCTATTTTATTCCCAAACAGGCATTACTTAAACCACCAACAACGGAGTCAGCCTATTGTCCAGATGTTTTGTTGATAAATTCCACAAATCTAGTCAATGAACCGCTTTGGGAAAAAAAAGCAACAGTAACTCAAGGTGATTCTGTGCCATTAATCATCGAAGTGGTGAGTAGCAATTGGCGAGTTGATTACTATAGAAAATATAGTGATTATGAAGAAATGGGAATTAAAGAATATTGGATTGTTGATTATCAACCCTTTGGTGCTGGTAAATTCGTGGGTGAACCAAAACAACCTACTATATCAGTTTGTTCTCTAATTGGTGATGAGTATGAAATTAACCATTTTAGAGACAATGAGCAAATAATTTCCCGCACTTTTCCCGAATTGAACCTAACCGCTAACCGGATTTTGCTAACTGCTGATTGATATTAATGCCTGAGCCAACTCCTTTGCAGTATGATAGCGATCGCGTGGTAAAGGTTCTGTCACACAATCAATTACCTGTCTTAATTTATCACTAATTGTTGGTATCCCTTTAAGCTCAAAGCGAAAATTACGCCCCCTTTGGCGATAAAATTTTAAAGGATTTTCCCCAGTTAATAAAAAAATTAACGTCGGACCAATAGCATACAAATCAGATTGGGTAAGGGGTTGTCCCCGTTCCTGTTCAGGAGCGCAAAAACCCTCAGCGCCGATTCTTGTGCCTGGTTTTGTGCCAATTTCCTTAACAGCACCAAAATCCAATACAACAATACTATTATTACCACTCCGCACCATCAGATTAGCCGGCTTAATATCCCGGTGAATTAATGGTATTTGTTGGTGGTGAAGATAATCTAGAATATCACAAGTTTGGATCATCCAAGCGATCGCTTGCTTCGGAGTTACAGGTCCAGTTAAGCGAATCCGTTTATCTAAATCTTGTCCATGAATTAACTCCATAGCCAAGTATTTTTTACCGTCTTCCACAAAGAAATCATAATACTTGGGAACTCCAGTATGATTAAGATGCTTAAGAATACTAGCCTCTCGGATGAATAACTCTTGCGCTTTAGGAATTTTCACCATATCAGCATTCATCTGTTTAATTACCAACAATTGTGGTACACCAGTAATTTCACCAACACCATCCCAAGCTAAATAGGTAGTCCCCATACCACCCTTTCCCAAAGTGCGTAATACCTGATAATGACGAATAGTCTTTTGTACCAGAATTGGTTGACCACAGTGAACACAAAACACATTTTGAGGATGATTTCCTTCATGAGTACAACCAGCGCTGGAATATTCTGGAATTATTTTTTGATTAATTTCTCCATCTCCTGAACCTGAAACTGGGATAAGTAGAGGAGATAATTCCTGAACTTGTACCTTGAGTACAGGACCACCCTGAGCTAATTGCAGCAAAGAATTATCAGCAACAATAGATTTAGTAACCAAAGAACCATTGAGAAAAGTCCCATTAGTTCCATGACTAATTAACTCCCAATTATCTCCTCTGGCATTAGTAACTAATTTCAGTTCTAAATGGTACCGAGAAACTAAATTATCCCCCAAAATAACGTGATTATCTACCGCCCGGCCAATGCGAACGATGGTAGAACCCTCAAAACACCACTGTTTCAGCGGTGTTTTTGTGCTTTTTTCTAATAGGGTCAAAGTAATCACAATACAACCTAAAATTTAAGATCAAAAAACTAATTTTAGAAGCAACTTTGCTGAGATGGTCGGACTTTCACTCGTACCAGTATAGCTGTAATATTGTCATGACCATTGTGTTCATTACCCAATTCAATTAAATTTTGAACCCCTGTGACTAAATTACTAGAAGAACTTAATAAGGGTTGGAGATGGGTTTGCCAATGAGTTTCTAAGCAGTCATTATCTGATAAACCATCTGAAACCAATACCAGAAGCATATCTTCATTGATATCAAATAACATCACATCAGGATGAAGAGAATCTTCATGGCGTGGACCCAAAGCTTGGGTAAGTTGATAAGCATCTGCACGTCCATAGGCAATACTAGGTTCTATACCCCTAGCAATTTCTCGTTGACCAACTTCATGGTCTATAGTTATTTGTTCTAGTCCTTGCTTGCGAGTCAGCCAATAAAGACGACTATCTCCCACATGAGCAATTGCCGCTTGATTATCCTGAATTAGTAGCATGACCAAAGTAGTACCCATGCGACCAATACCAGAACGAGCTTCTTTTTGATTAAGCTCATAAATAGCCTGATTAGCCAGATAAACTGCGTGACGAATAGACTCCTTGCGAGGCAATTCTGTATCTACCCAGGTTTCTTGAAAGTATTGACGGATAGTATTTACCGCTAATTGACTAGCTATTTCACCTCCAGCATGACCACCCATACCATCACAAAGAATATATAAACCTTGTGTTGTAACTTGACTATTTCCTGGTAACTCTATCTTGTGAACTTGACTATCAACACCAAAATAGTCCTCATTATGATCACGTTGACGACCCACATCAGTAGCTGCTGCATATTCCACGCTACTTAGCTGCATGGATAGGACTAGAGTTGGGGCTTCATCATTTTTATTTTCTGGATCATCACCTACTGCCAAGACAGGTGAAGAAGTTGGTTGTTCCTGATTACACTCTTCTGCTATTTCTTGTAAATGCGATAGCAATTGTGCCAGAGTTTGAATATTCCCAGATTCCACATACTCTAACATCTGCACCACACAATCCAATGGAGTGTGTTGGGATTCTCTAAACAAAGTTTGCCACATCCGACCCAAACTTTTAAGAGTTAAAGCTTCTTGTCCATTCTCTCGTATTTTCGTCAAATCTAAAACTTCGGGTGGTTGTGGTGTCAGTAACGGTGTCTCTGTATATAGCCTTTGTAATATCAGAGTTTGGTCTTCATCTAAGCGCAAGTTCGACAACTCCAACAAACTTTGGCGACAATTTACAGTTTCTAACAACTCCCAAAGTTGAGTCATTTGATAAAACCAATGTAGAATTTCCAACGGATTGGTTGTATCTTGTCGCAAAACATCCAGCAACGTAGGGAAATTGGATCTGTCTTCCAACAAGACTACTTGAAGATCATCTTGCTGCCAAGCATCATGAATAGTTGGTATTCCTGGGCGCTTATCTACCTGCAATTTTAGATAAGCTTGTGCTAGAGCCGGAATTGTCCTTGTATCCATCTTAGCTTCGTGCAAAAGCATTGCCCTAATCAGTGATATTTCGTAAGGTTGACAATCTAGAACCTTGACTTCTATATAATCCGCCAATACTTGTGGAGATTCTAATAAGCGATAACGTTGCCGAGGATCTAAATAAGCATCTAAAACAAATTTGGAGAACAGACCAGAATCTCCGCCATCATCCGCTATATTTTCTAAATTTTGGCTTAATTTCGCAGTTTCCGCCACAGCAGAAACTACCTGATCCACTGCCTGAGTAATCAGCGCATACCAAACTGTGCTAGATTCTGCACCACATTTATAACAATACTGTGCATCTAAAACTATATCGGCACCGCATTCAGAGCAGATTTTATGAGCTAAGGATGTACCACAGCTTTGACAGAACTTATTACTATCACCGTTTTCAAATTTACACTGGGGGCAAATCAGCATAGTCGGACTTCCTTGATTTTTCTGCTAAGGTGCTTTCAGTCTCTCTAGCCACAAACATTCAAACAGTCCACAATTAAATAACTAAAATTAAAATTATGTGACCTAAGAACTAAGCGCTATTGTTGACACTCTTTTGTATACTAGTATTACAGTACCTTAATCTATCTTTCCGATAAATGATTTAATCTTGTGACTTCTAAGGGAGTGAGTTCTCGCCATTGTCCTGGCGCTAAATCATCTAATTGAATATTACCAATACTTATCCTAATTAACCGCAAAGTCGGAAAACCCACAGCAGCCGTCATGCGACGGACTTGGCGATTTTTACCTTCAGTTAAGGTCATTTCTAACCAAGCTGTGGGAATACTTTTCCGAAATCGAATGGGGGGAATACGTTGGACTACGGATGGTTCTTCTAACAATAACCTAACTTGAGCCGGACGAGTCCGGTAATCTTGAATTTCTACCCCATTTTGTAGCTGATGAATTGCATCAATATCAGGAATACGTTCTACCTGCGCCCAATAGGTACGTTGATGACCAAAGCGCGGATGTGATAGACGATGCTGTAACTGTCCATCATTTGTTAACAATAGCAACCCCTCACTATCCCAATCTAAACGCCCCACAGCATAAACATCAGGAACATCTATATACTCTTTTAGCGTAATATGTTTAGGACTTTCTTGAGTAAATTGGCTCAAAACCCCATAGGGTTTGTGAAAAATAATATACCGATTATTCATAAGATATAGGAGTCAGGAGTCAGGAGTCAGGAGGAAGAAGAAAGAATTAATAAACATCAATAAGTAATAGGAAAGAATTAATTAAGTAGGTGAACAGAAAAATTTAAAGGTATGTGAAGAAAGGTAAAATCACTCAAAACTCTCTTCCTGTTCCCTCGTTGAAAAAATCATAACTCGGAACTCGGAACTCGGAACTCGGAACTCGGAACTCAGGTGTTCCCTGTTCCCTCTCTCAACAAATGAATTTAATTTTGTCAGACTACTTAATTATGACAATTAGCAAAATCAGCCGCAGATCCTTTTTATTTCTGGGTGGGGCAACCTTAGCACAAGGATTAACCTTAACATTACCTAGTTATGCTCAACCTGTACAGGTAAACAAAAGTCAAATTAATGGTATCCCTTTTTATCAAACCATAGTTGATCTCACAGATCCAAAAACCTTGATTACAATGGGTTTAGCTAGAAATGCCAGCTTTGCCAACACCATTCAAAAAACCAGTGGTGATGAAGAATTTAGTAAATTAGTAGCGCGTTATAAGGCTGCTGTAGTTGCTAACGGGACATTCTTTGCCAAAAATCCCCAAAAAACAGTCATGGGTAACATGGTAGCTGGGGGAAAATTTGTCAAATACAGTCGGTGGGAAAATTTTGGGACTACCTTGGGATTAGGAGTCGGCAATAAACCAGAAATGGTGACAGCGAGAGTAGACGGTAAACCGGAATGGAATAAACATTGGTTTTCCCTAACCTGTGGACCAAGATTATTGCGACAGGGGGAAATATGGATAAATCCCAGTATTGAAGGCTTTAAAGATCCTGTTGTTTTAGGCAATAGCGATCGCACAGCCATTGGTTTTACTCAGGACGGTACAAAGCTGATTTTAGCCAATTTTGAAATTAACCTCACTTTACAGCAAGAAGCCGAAGCAATGAAAGCGATCGGTTGTTATGAAGCTATGAACTTAGATGGTGGAGCATCTAGAGCCTTAGCCAACAAGACTAATATTGTAGTTCCTGCGGGTAGACCTTTAACCAATGTAATCGTCATTTATGATGCCACAAATCCTGCCCCCACAGCATTAGAACAGGCATGGCTGAAGTTTCAAAAAGGAGAACGTCCTCCCATACCTGCTTCTTGATACTCTCAGGTCTAAAGACACTGAGATTCTTTAATCAAAGACATGACTTACTCAGACAGGATTTCTCCAACCTGAATAGAGGTCTTATCTCCTAAAGCGTTGCTCATGTCTAGCATGAAGTTTCCGGGTTAAAAATTGAATTAGGTGCAAGGAATAAGGATTGAAACTGTTTATTTACCTATCACTTTTCAGATTCGAGACTATTCTTATCTCCTTCTAATTCTTCCTCCTGACTCCTAACTCCTGACTCCTGATTCCTGGATTACGGGGTCAGGGGTATAATTTTTAATTTTTAATTGGGTTTGACGGCAAATACGACTATAAAGTTACGGTTCACCCCAATTCCTGAAAGTATTAATTCCCATACATTAGTCAATGTGAAAGCACATAAATCCATGAAACCACTAGACATAATTTATAAAATTCACCGTTCACCTGACGGTTGGGTAAACCACCCTGCATGGAATGGCTACCACTGAGTTTATTTCTATTTCTTGCCCTGGGTAGCCTAGTTTGGGATTGTCTTCCCAGCAAAGCCATTCGTTTTTTTTGGGCAACTGATTGTTATTAGCAGTTAGTTAATGCAATTTTATATTCTCTCTGAGTTCATTTAGTAATTTTATACGGAGCAAACACCCAAAATGGCAAAAGTAGTTGGAATTGATTTAGGAACAACTAACTCCTGTGTGGCAGTAATGGAAGGTGGTAAACCGACTGTTATTGCTAATGCAGAAGGTTTTCGGACAACACCCTCGGTAGTTGCATTTGCCAAAAACGGCGACAATTTAGTGGGTCAAATCGCTAAACGCCAAGCGGTAATGAACCCCGAAAATACTTTTTATTCTGTGAAACGCTTTATTGGTCGTCGTTTCGACGAAATTACCAACGAGGCTACAGAAGTTTCTTATAAAGTTCTCAGTAGCGGCGGTAACGTTAAGGTAGATTCTCCCGGCGCTGGTAAACAATTTGCTCCTGAAGAAATTTCTGCAAAAGTTCTCCGCAAATTAGTGGAAGATGCTAGTAAATACCTGGGTGAAACTGTTACCCAAGCTGTAATTACCGTTCCTGCTTACTTCAACGACTCTCAGCGTCAAGCTACCAAGGACGCGGGAAAAATCGCTGGTATTGACGTTCTCCGTATTATCAACGAACCTACCGCAGCTTCCCTAGCTTATGGCTTTGATAAAAAGAGCAACGAAACTATCCTGGTATTTGACTTGGGTGGTGGTACTTTCGATGTATCCGTTCTAGAGGTAGGCGACGGTGTATTTGAAGTATTATCAACATCCGGTGATACTCACCTGGGTGGTGACGACTTTGATAAAAAAATCGTTGACTTCCTAGCTGAACAGTTCAAAAAAGACGAAGGTATTGACCTCCGTAAGGACAAACAAGCTTTACAACGTCTGACTGAAGCCGCAGAAAAAGCCAAAATTGAACTTTCTAGCGTTACTCAAGCAGAAATTAACCTACCATTTATCACTGCTACTCAGGACGGTCCCAAGCATTTAGATACAATTCTGACTCGCGCTAAGTTTGAAGAACTCTGCGCTGATTTAATTGACCGTTGCCGCATTCCTGTAGAAGATGCTCTCAAAGGTGCGAAGTTAAATAAGACCAATATTGACGAAGTTGTTCTCGTTGGTGGTTCTACCCGCATTCCCGCAGTTCAAGACGTGGTCAAACGGGTGTTAGGTAAAGATCCTAACCAAAGCGTTAACCCTGATGAAGTTGTAGCTGTTGGTGCTGCTATTCAAGCGGGTGTCTTAGCTGGTGATGTTACAGGTATCTTGTTGTTAGACGTAACACCATTATCTTTGGGTGTAGAAACCTTGGGTGGTGTCATGACTAAGATTATTCCTCGTAACACCACAATTCCTACCAAGAAATCAGAAGTATTCTCTACTGCTGTAGACGGACAAACCAATGTGGAAATTCACGTTCTCCAAGGTGAGAGAGAATTTGCCAATGATAATAAGAGTTTAGGAACTTTCCGTTTGGATGGTATTCCTCCTGCTCCTCGTGGTGTTCCCCAAATTGAAGTTACTTTTGATATTGACGCTAACGGTATTCTCAACGTGGCGGCTAAGGATAAGGGAACTGGTAAGGAACAATCTATTAGTATCACTGGTGCTTCTACTCTGGATAAGAATGATGTAGAACGCATGGTGAGAGAAGCTGAACAAAATGCTTCTTCTGATAAGGAACGTCGTGAAAAAATTGAACGCAAAAACCAAGCTGATTCTTTAGCTTATCAAGCTGAAAAGCAGTTGGAAGAGTTGGGTGATAAAGTCCCTGCTGCTGATAAGACTAAGGTTGAAGGTTTAGTTAAGGAAGTACGGGAAGCTGTTGCTAAAGAAGATGATGCTCAAATCCAGAAGTTGATGCCAGAATTGCAACAAGCTCTGTTTGCTATTGGTAGCAATATCTATCAACAAGCTGGTGATGCCGCCGGGGCTGCTGGTACTGAACCTCCAAGCGGTGGTTCTGCTCCTTCTGGTGATGATGTTATTGATGCTGATTTCACTGAAAGCAAGTAGTCATAAATTATCATCAAAGACGGGGAACCCCCGTCCCTACACTATTAATACCCACCCAGCGCAATAACTGGATGGGTATTTTTTAATGGTAATTAAATTAGTTATTGCGAGATAGTGATTATTAATAAACCCAGTTGCTTAAAAATTCTATTTGTCCCTGCATACCTTGCGTTGATTTAGTGTTAATCAGCCGCAAAACTCCACGCATTAATTCGCCAATTCCGTATCTTTGTTGAGGTGCTAAAATTATTCCAGCGTGAGTAGCAGTTAACATAGTTGAGAGAATTTTTAGCTAATGTTACTTAATTGTAGTTTATTATTGGGGCGATATTAGGACTTACGCACTGTACAAATTCACGATGATTAATTGATTTAATCGCACTTGCAAAGCGTGATGGAGATTTGTACATTAAACAAGTGGGAAAATTAATGGGATTTTCGGAGGTAGATATTGCAGAAATGATGTTAGCTTATTAAAGCTTCAGATTTACCTAGAAAAGCAATTAGCAAAGTTATTAACTGAACTGGAAGAATAAGGAGAGGAGCAAAATTATTTTATCTATATTTTACAGCGTCCAATCTTCGATTTTGAGTCTTGGAATTTGAGTAAAATCTTTTTGATTACGAGTCACAACTGTAGCACCAATAGATAAAGCGATCGCCCCAATCCTCATATCTTTTTGGAGACGATTTTTTCGTAGGGGTGGATTATTTGTTAATAATTGTTTGAGACAATGATCCGCTTCTGGTGTAAAGTCCAATATTTCCATAGTTTGGAGATATTTTACAGTAGTCCAAAATTTTGAATAGAGTTGAGGAAGATTATTTATTTGGGAAGTATCGTTAATCCTGTTAACCCAACCGTTAAATAGTTCTTGAACAGTTACAATTGTTATCGCTACCTGATGTTTTGCTGTGTTAGCAATCAGTTGGGGTTGATTATAAAGAATTAGTGAAACACAATCTGTATCGAGAATATATAGATCAACCATCTCCAACTTCTATAGGTAATAGGAAGAGTCAATTTCTGAGTCATCATCTGTAGTGCGTTCTGCACGAATTGATTCTGTAATGGCTGTAAAATCTATATCGTCTTCAAAGATACCGGCAAATTTCATCCAAGCTGGTTCTGATATCTGAATTGGTACTTGCCATGAAATCGCTTCTATATTTTTTAATCTTTCTAAAAATGTGGCTTGAATTTGAGCAATAGCAGATTCTCTTGTCTGTGCTTGTACTCGACAGTCGGGAAATTCTTTAATAGATGCCGCAATTTGTCCAGATGTGAGTGGTTCTATCAGAAGTGTGACTTTAAGGTTACTAAATACGTCAGATTGTGGTTGCTCTAGTTTGATCATGTTAATTTGGGAATGATTCAACTATAAGGAGATTGTAACACTCATGATGCGATCGCCTAATTTGAACTTCAGAAAAATTAAGAGCGATCGCTTCCTTGACAGGTAAAATAAATATAATCAAAAAAAGAGGTCATTACTGACCCCTGACAAAATCAAAATAAAATAATGTTTGATTTATAGAAATTAAGACAAACCAGCATTAGTACCTTGTTTACCGGTTGCTAATTCCACTTTAACAATCTTGCCACCCATTTTTTGAATCCGTTGTTGTTCACGGAACCAATTTTCATAAGGAACTAACTTAGTAAAGTAAGTATTTTGTAATTCGCGTTGGGTGCGAGTCCGAGATAGGCTAGGAACACAAGCAGTTACTTTAAATAGACGAGCCATTTTGTTTTAAATCTCCTGATATTGTTTGGGAAAATTTTTTATCTCAAATATCTTGAGTGAAAATCTTTAATTTATCCGTAAGGATTTAGCTATCAGTAGTCAGCTTTTTTAAATTTCCTGCCAAAAACCATATTTGATTACTCACCAATATATCAAATATTCTGACTCCTGACTCCTTACAATTATTTTTTCCAAGGCTGGAAATCAACCATCAGCACCAGACTGATAACACTTACAATCAATTAGCAAGAGAACCTTCTAGCAATCATGATTGATCTCCAGACCTTAATAATGCCGCACCTACATCACTAAGTGCAAAGCTAACTCCTAGCTCAAGCCAGAGGAGATATAGTCGAAGTAAACGCCCATTTCTTTACCAGCGTCAGGACCAACCAAACTAGCGGTTACTTCCTTCATAGCACTGATAGCTTGAATTGTAGCACCTACAGGTACTCCCAAGGAGTTGTAGGTTTCTTTTAAACCATTCAATACACGCTCGTCCAAAATGGAAGCGTCGCCAGCCAACATAGCGTAAGTAGAATAACGTAAGTAGTAATCCAAGTCACGGATACAAGCTGCGTAACGACGGGTGGTGTACATATTACCACCGGGACGGGTGATGTCAGAGTACAACAAGGATTTAGCTACAGCTTCTTTAACGATCGCAGCAGCATTAGCACTAATGGTTGTAGCTGCACGAACGCGCAGTTCACCAGTAGCGAAGTAGCCTTTTAGCTTTTCGAGAGCAGCGGTATCAAGGTATTTACCTTGAACGTCTGAAGAATTGATAACGGAGGTAATTGCGTCTTGCATTGTTGTTTTTTCCTTATTTCCAACCTTATTGCTACAGTTTTAGTTTGAGCCGAGTTACAGCTAAAACTTACTGCATTGCACCAACAACGTAGTCGAAGTAAGAACCAGCTTCACCGGAGTCTTCAGCAGACAACAAGGTAGCAGCAACGTTCTTCATAGCGGCAACGCCACCAGCAACTGCATCAATGGGAGTACCCAAAGATTTGTACATTTCGCGTACACCAACGATACCGATTTCTTCGATGGCTGTAACATCACCAGAAACGATTCCGTAGGTAACGAGACGGAGGTAGTAGTCCAAGTCACGCAAGCAAGTAGCTGTCATTTCTTGACCGTAAGCGTTACCACCGGGGGAAACAACGTCAGGACGTTTTTGGAACAGTTGGTCGCCAGCTTGCTTAACAATGCGCTCGCGGTTTTCGGTCAATACTTGAGCGATGCGGAGACGTTGTGCGCCACCAGCAACAAAACCTTTGATTCTATCTAATTCACCGGGGCTGAGGTAGCGAGCTTCCGCATCAGCATTCACGATGGCTTTCGTGACGATACTCATTAATGGATTCCTCCAAAACTAATGGAACCAGAATTTGATTAAACTGGTACGACTTTATGTGGTTGATAGTGACTTGACAACTTGGTTGACATTTTTAGCCAGATTGTCTGGATTTGGTGTAAACCAGGTGGAAAACTCAATTACCTCCCGCAAAATATTGTCCAGTATTATGTTGAGCATTTATTACTGCTCTTAATATTTTGTAACACTTATTTTCAGATTTGCTCATTCTCAGGGAACAGGGAACAGGGAACAGGGAACAGTAAAAAGCCTGTAGAATCAAGATTAAACAGTCTTTTCTGAATCATTAGGGAGAAGAAAGGAAGAATTATCTGTTGCTTCTTCCTGTCACCTGTCACCTGTCACCTGTCACCTATCTGTTGGGAAGACCACCTGTTAAAACAGAAGGAGATAAGCTAGACCAGGATTGTTTCACTAGGTCGGCTTCAGCTTGAACACTGCCTAAATAGTTACCTGCTGGTAAAGAGGGATAGCGTTTGTAGGGAACAACGTCTTCACCAAAGTAGCGAGCATACTCAGGACTGTTAACAATTGCCTCTACTGCTGCCCGTAAACCGCTATCAGCCAATAGTTTGTTATATTGACGGATTTCGCCTTGGGTAGCGGGTGCGCGTCCCAAGAGGTGACGGAATAGGAATTCTATTACCTTGGTGTTGGGATAGGGGGTGTAGAACCGTTTGCGATAGATTTCGGAACTGGCTAGTTCGAGAACAAATTCACGGACGGTTATTTCGCCGTTACGCAATTTGCTATCTAAGTCAGAACGGCGGAAATAAGCAGGTACTTGACCGCTAAATACGTCCATAACTTGGACATAGATAGCATTGATTACCTGATTGGTTTCTGGGGAATTTGTGCCAGTGGTAGCACGGTAAATCCGGGCTGGTTTGCGACGGCTTGTACCGACACCAACTTCTACAGATTGACCACGACCATCGTTGAAAGAACGGCCCAACTCAATAAACAAGGGTTTAGTCTTGTCCATTTTTTTGGCTTGGGCTGCTAAATCTGCGATCGCCTTCGCTAGAATTGGCGTATTCTCAGTTTTAATGCGTGGCTTCACAGTTTCAAAACTAGGAACAACCAAATCATCATTTTGCTTGGTTAACTGGTTGTAAAGCTTCTCGGTATTGGGGAAATTAGCCGCAGGTAAAGTGGGGAAGCGACGGAAAGGAACGGTATCTTCACCAAACACCTGACCATATTCAGCACTTTCAACCATCGCGCTAATAAAAGCCCGAATCCCTTGAGTAGCGAGAATTTGGTTGTATTTACGAATTTCCGCTTGGTCAACAGGAGCGCGACCCAAGAAATGCTTAGTACCCAACTCAATTACTTTTGTATTGGGGTAAGGTGTGTAGAACTCCTTCAGGTACAAGTTAGAGTAACCCAAACCTTGAATAAATTCCTTAACACTGATTTCACCATTCACCAACTTACTTTCTAGAACCGTGAACTCGTTCTTAGAGATGTAAGGAGCAATATCTCGCTCGAAAATCTGCCGATAAGCACCGCTAATCACAGTTTCAGCAGCAACCTTGTCATTCTTAACTGCTGTCAGTTTGAAGACCTTAGTTTGCTCACGCTGCTTAGTAACACCTTGATTCATGCGGAACTCAATATCTGGTTCAGTCCGCATTTCTGTGACTGCACCCAATTCCACAAAGCGAGGAGTTTCTTGTTTTTCAACATTTGCCACATCTTCGCGGATAGTTCCCACCCGCAATTGACGTAAAGAGACACCCGCAGGAGTTAGATAGCGCTCGTAAGGAACAGTATCTTCATTAAATGCCTGGCTGTATTCATCACTGTCAAGAATGGCATCAACCACTGCATAGAAGCCCTTCTTCGCCGCAATGTCAAAATACTTGTTGTTCTCTTCCCGACCATAAGTAGGACGACCTAATAAGCGACGGTGAATATATTCAATCGCTTTACAGACATAGAGAGAAGTCCAGTACATCTTACGGAATAAATCCGACTTCGCCAACATCCGCACAAATTCGCGGACAGTGATATCGCCGTTTTCCAGCTTAATTTCTGCAACCTTCAGACGTTGACCTTCGTAAACATCACGACCGAAAACTTGTAAGTAACAAGCCTTAATTACCGCTTGGGTAGAGCTTTCGGAGAACTTGACACTTACACCCTTGGCAGCTTTTCTGCCAATAGTTCCAGGTAACTGGTCTAATTTGAACACCTTAGAACCCAAAGTCCCAGGAGCAACACCACGCGCACCAGGGTTGCTGAGTTGGTTATTGATACCGGGTCCTTGGTGAATCAAGATCCGACGGGTATCCTTACTAAATGGTGCAGGGCTGCTGCTGGGGTTGCGGGTTTCTTTCGGGAAAATCGCCCCAAATTGGATTTCCAAGGGGTCATTACCAGAACCGTAGGGATGTTGGTCAGGTAATGGTTGTTCGTAAGCAGCAAAAGTTGTAATAAACTGAGGAACTTTGCGGAAAGGCGCACTGTATTTAAACAGGTCTTGCTGTTGTCCCCAGTTACGACATTCTTGGGCTTCTTGACCCAGACCCCGAATGTAGGGAACTGTTTCTTCGCCAAAGTAATCGCTGTATTCGGTAGAATCTACCAAAGCATCAACTAAACCTGCCAAACCTTTGAGTGAGACAATGGCAAAGTATTTTTGCACTTCCTCACGGCTACTTGGACCCCGTCCTAAAATATGACGGAAAGCCAATTCAATCACCCGGCTATTAATAAAAGGCTGATAAAACTGTTTTTGGTAAAGGGGAGATTTAGCTAAACGGCGAATAAACTCCCGCATGGAGATCTCGCAATTTTTAACTTTAGATTCTAAGTCAGAAATAGACAAGCTATAAGCACGGGTAATATCGCGCTCAAATACTTGACGATAAGCCCCTTTGATGATTTCAGTCTTTTCACTGGAAGACAAGCCGGGCTTCATCACGTACTTGGGACGACGTTCTGCGGCAACAGCGTAAATTTGCGGCAGTTGTAACCCTTGTTGGTCAACCGAAGGACGTTGACGAACTTTAGCTGAAGGTGTTGGTGCTTTAAATTCTGTCAGCAACACATCCATGTACTGAGTCACAATTTCTGTAGCTGCTGCATCTTTACGGAAATAAGACAGGGACGCTGACTTGATTTCTTGTAAAGCAACGATGGTTGCTTCCCCAGAACAAGCATTTTCAATAATTTCCCGCAAACCTCTGGTATTCACAGAGATGATATTGGGGTCGCCGGCGACAATGGCGTAGGTGGCATAGCGTAAGAACCAGGACAAGTCCCGTAAACTCTTGGCCATGTTGCTAGGACCATAACGAGCAACGTTAATGGGTCTAAAGCCTGGAGATGTTGGTCCACCAGCAGAAGTATTGAAGATAGAACGGAGGTTTTCAAGGAAACCACCACGACTTTCAACGTAGGTGACTGTTCCTAGTTTCATGCCCTCTTGGACATTAGCACCTGCGCCGACCATTGCCAATTCACGCTCTTGAGGCTTTTCTAAGAAGGCCATTGGTGAACCACCAATGAAAATCCGGTTAGCCGCACGAGAAACGATAATCTCGGAATTGTCGGTCAAAATCTTGGCAATTTCTAACCGCTTTGCACCGGAGGCAAAATAGCTGCTAAGTTCACTTAGTTCACCTCTTCCCAAAAAGCGGTCTTGTTGTTCCGCTTGGGAAATGGTAGAGACAGGTAAGGTTTGATATAGTTGCGGACGCGCAACTGAGCTTCCACCGCTTGCCTTAACACTCATGGGTTTTTTAAGACTCCTATCATAACTGTTTATGTGTTAAGCCTGAGTTATTTATTTTAAGGCTTGACATTTGTGCGTATCTATGGATTTTACGCCTATAAAACCCAGTAAATTAACTCGGTCAATTTTTAGATTAGAACGTTTTGCGTTTACGCTGTTGGTTTATTAAGAAGTATGTCGAATCTGTAATCTAAATTTTGATATTCAAGAGGATACATACTTCGATTTTCTTGGCTGGACACAGATTTTATCCCAAATTCTGCACCAATTTAATTCTTAAACTTATTTATAAAGCTAGAAATAGATGGCAGACAAAAATGAGAATGATTGTGTTGATAACGGGTTGATAAACCCCTACCTTGTTTTTACTAATATCAGCATTAAATTAAGTAAAATAAGATAAATAAGTAAAAATATGACTCAATATACTGAGATTGTGTTCGTGGTTAAGACTAGGAGTCAGGAGGAAGAATTAGATCAAGGTAGGAATAGTCTCAAATCTCAGAAAGTGATAGGTTTTTAATGGTTTTAATGCTTATTCCTTGCACCTGACTCCTAGCCCATGACTTCCGTCACGCTGCCATATCACGAAAAGACTTTTTCAGCAACCCCTAAGTAGGGTCTGCGGAATAAACCTAGAACTGAGATATATCAAGAGTTGGAAGGTAAAAAAGGTGAAATAAGTGCAAGAAATAAGCGTTGAAACTACCAAAACCCTGTCACTTGACCAAATCCAAGACTATTCTGATCTTCTTCTAATTCTTCCTCCTGACTCCTGACTCCTAGCTCTCACAGATAACTTTTTCAGCAAGCCCTAAGTAGTTAAATTTTTACAGATTCCTGAGACTCTACATTGATTGTTTGTAAATAGTCTTCTTTTTGAAAGTAGTAATAGCTATGGGGTTCATTTTTCACAATTAGACCATTAACTACCTGTCCTAAGACATTTTGACCAGATTTTGCTAATAGTTCTTTAGCAAAAGTCGCATTCACAGAATCAACTACACCAGGACGCACTACCAATAAAACACCATCAGCCATTTGTCCTAAAGTAACAGCATCAGCAGCCACATTTAAAGCTGGTGTATCAACAATGACACAATCATACTTGTCAGAGAAGTTAGCCATTAAAGTTGCCATGCGTTGTGAGTCGAGAAGAGATGCTGGACTGGGAGGAACTATACCAGAAGTCAAAATATCTAAATTAGGCATGACTTTTTTAATTATCGCAGTAATTTCTTCCTGTTTGAAAATTAAATTACTTAAACCTTGATTATTTATTACGTCCCAAATTTTATGCTGAACTGGACGGTGCAAATCTCCATCTATTAATAAAACTTGTTTATCCATTTGTGCCATTGCTGTAGCTAAATTAGCTGCTACTGTTGATTTACCTTCCTTAGGTACGGAACTTGTAACAATAATAACTTTTAGCTCTTTATCGGCACTGATAAAATTAAGATTTGCCCTCAACATTCGGTAAGCTTCACTAATAGAAGAACGAGGAAAATCTCGAATTATAATTCTTTGACTATAGCATTCATCTACTTCATTATTTTTAGAGGGTTTTTTCCACTTAGTAGCGGTAGGGATAACTCCTAACAAGGTTAATTCTAGTAATTCTTTGGCTTCATCAATAGTCTTAATAGATTTATCTTTCATTTCTAGGATGTATATAGTCGTAAGAGCTGCCAATATACTCAGTAATGCTGAACTTAGATAGGAAATTATGACAGAAGAAATAGGTTCATCAGGAACTTGAGCATCGGATATTCTAGTTGCATTACCTAAGTTTTGATTTTCAGCTATTCTACTTTCTTGGAGTTTCTGAAGTAATAGAGAATAGGTGGATTGTCCTGCTTGAAGTTTACGTTCTAATTGACGCTGTTGTTCTTCTAATTTAGGTAATGTATTCAATCTTTGTTTATAGGTAGATTGTAATTTTAATAAAGAATTAGCTTGATTGGCTAAACCTAGACGGTTGGATTCTAATTCTATGAGTTTACTGGAGAGTTGTTGCTGTAAAGCGCTCAATTGTAAATTGCCTTCCGCTTGTAGTTTATTTTGACCTATGGACTGATTTATTCTCTTGTCGATGACCTTATTTAAAGAAGCAATTTTATCCTGTAAATCTATGATTTGTGGATGATTTTCCTGCAAAACTGTTTGTCTATTTGCTAGTTGTGATTGTAGTTGTTGGATTTCTCTCAGAATATCTTGAATTCCAGAGATTTGGCTAATAGAAGTCATTGTTAAGGCTTGTTTTGGGTTCATTCCCAATTGCTGAACAACTACTTGATACTGTGACTTGACATTAGCTAATTGAGATTGAGTATCGTTGATCCTTAATTGTAAATTACCGATAACTCGTACTGCTTCAGTAGCTTCTTCTTGTAAGGAAATAATTTTGTTTTTTTCTTTAAAATCTGCTAATTCAGATTCGGCTTGACGGACTACTAATTCGGCTTTGGGTAATTGTTTTTCTATGAATTTACGTCCTGCACTTGCTTCGGCTCGCCGTGAAGACAGATTTTGCTCTAAATAAACTTTAATTAGTTCATTTACAACTTGAGCGGCAATTTTGGGATTAGTATCGTTGTAGCTAATTTGGATAACATTAGTGCCTTTAACTTCTTTGACAACAAGATTTTTGAGAAATAGCTTAGGTTTTAGGGTAAAACCTTGACTATCTTTGAGATTTAGTCGTTTAATAGTTGTTTCTATAATAGGGTAAGAAGTTATTACTTCTACTTCTGTGTTGAGGGGGTTATTTTGTTCCATTAAAGGATCTAATTTGCCTATTTCTGCACCTAATCCTGTGATAGATGAGGCTGTATTGCTTCTTTGAAACCGTAATTTACCTTCTGCAAGATAAATAGGTTTTTTCAAAGATGCAGCCAACTGTGCTATGATGAAAACGGAAATAGTAATTAATAAAGTGGCAAGCCAACGACGCTTGAGAATTGTCCAGTATTTTTGTGGTGATATAGAAGATTGTTGTAGTTCCATAATAAATTAACTTTTTTATGTATGTTTTTCAAGCTGTGGAGTAAATGGCTTTAATGGCATTAATTACTCTTACTAAATCTTCGTCATTTAAATTAGATCCAGAAGGCAAACAAAGACCATGTAAAAATAAATTTTCGGCGACTTCACCACCAATAAATTCATATTCAGAAAACACGGGTTGCAGGTGTAATGGTTTCCATGCAGGACGGGTTTCAATTTGTTGTTTAGCAAGTTGGATGCGAATATATTCTCGATCTGCACCAAAAGCTGCTGGGGTGATTGTTAAAGCCGTTAACCAGCGAGTAGAATGGCCAAAATTAGCTTCGGGCATAAATTCTATTCCTGGTAAATTTCCCAAGGTAGATTGGTAAATTTCAAAGTTGCGCCGTCTAGCTGCTACTCTTTCATTTAAAACTTGTAATTGACCTCGACCAATACCTGCTAGAACGTTACTAAGACGATAGTTATATCCTATTTCTGAATGTTGATAATGGGGGGCAGGATCACGGGCTTGAGTTGCTAAAAATTTGGCTTTGGCAATTAGTTGATCGTCATCAGAAACTAGCATTCCTCCACCAGATGTAGTGATAATTTTATTACCATTGAAGGAGTAAATACCAAACCGCCCAAATGTACCAGGAGAAAGCCCTTTGTAGGTAGCACCTAAAGCTTCGGCGGCATCTTCAATTAGAGGAATATCATATTGATTGCAAGCTTTGAGAATAGGTTCAATATCTGCACTTTGACCATACAAATGTACAACTATAACTGCTTTGGGTAATTTACCAAAATAGGCACGTTTTTGTAAAGCTTCCTGCAACAAGTCTGGATTCATATTCCAGGATATGCGATCGCTATCAATAAATACTGGTTTTGCACCTAAATAAATAATCGGATTAGCGGTAGCTGCAAAGGTTAAGGTAGAGCAGAAAACCTCATCTCCTCTGGTGACTCCAACTAATTGCAAAGCTAAATGTAAAGCTGCAGTTCCCGAACTGACAGCAGCAGCATAACTAGCACCGGTTACTTGACAAAATTCTTGTTCAAAAGCATCAACATGAGGACCAATAGGGGCAATCCAATTAGTATCAAATGCTTGTTTGACAAATTCTAATTCTTGGGTTCCCATGTGGGGTGTTGAGAGGAGAATTGGTTGATTCATGATTAATATTAGTGTGAACGATAAGCAGGAAAGAAGTCTGATTGCAACAAATCTGATGCTTTTCTACCTATAACTTTTGCTCTTAAATTAACTAAGTTATGATATTTTTCTTCGTCTACTATTAAGCGTAAGGTTAAAAAACTGTGAGAAAGCGGGGAAAAACCTGATTTGAACGTATATAAACTATCTTCTGTTGAACCACCAAGTCCACCACCTAAATGCAAAAATTTATTCCCCCGTTCTTGAAACCAGAGTCTAGCAAAATCTGTTTCTAAACTACTTGGTGATAAATGAATAAACTCATTTCTTGTTCCACCTAATGTACTTTGAACAATTCCACAACATTCTGTATACAAACCAACACAAGCTATCTCATCTTCATATTCAACCAGGCATAAATGTAGGTTATCACCTAACAATTCATTCATCTGAGTAAAATATTCAGAATTAAAGGAATAGTATCCTGTGGTTGCACTTACTCGTCCCATTGTTTCTTCGTAAATAGCAACAAACTCATCTAAGGAATCTTTAAATGAAACTATTTTGGCAATCATTCCTAAACGTTTGCATTTATTAATAGTGCTGCGATGTCCTTTTCTGGTTTGACTCCACAAGTTAGAAACATTCAAATCCACTGAGACGGTTTTCCCATTGAACCTAAAAGTTTCTGGGTGGAAAATTTCGGTAAAACTTTCATTAAGAATAGGATGCAAACGCAAGAAAGCAGAACAGATTCCTCTAGTGCGAAATTCCTGTTTCATTAACTCCAAAGCTGCATCTGGAAATCCTGGGGTATTAAGGGCTGCTTCACTGAGTAATATTCCTGGATAGCCGTAGGGTGAAATTACGTCAAAAATATCTTGGGTATCTATTTCTTGATCTGCTATATTTTCACAACTCCGAATCAAGTAAGGTAGGAAGAATATCTTTTCTCCATCAGATATGAGAATAGCTTCAGGAATTGTGCGAAGTCGGTTTGCTTCTAAACAAAGATATTCAGGTAAATGATAAATATCATGTCGAAGTTTACTTAATATTTCTAACCACAAGGGATCTGTGGAGCTAATAATTTTATATTCCATCGTTTTTTCAGTTTCTAAAATTTGAATTGAATTGAGTCTAATGTTTGTAATTGAGAGATTTTAATTTTACAACCTCTCAATTTAAAGTATTTACGTAGACCACAAAGTAGGATAAATATTGGGATCTGTGTAATCGGGAAAACCGTTAGGTAATTGACGGGCAAATGGATCTATATAGTGATGAAAAAGTCCACCTTTAGGATTTTGCACAGCCTGAAAACTATTGTCACCATCTTGTAAATGTACTGCCATGACAATTCGTGGTCTGTTGCTGCGATTAGGATAGCTACCATGAATAGTCCAGCCGTGATGAAAGCTCAATTGCCCTTTTTTCAAGGACATGGGAACTTTAGTAATCTTTTTCCCTGACTGTTGCAATTTCTCTTCAATTTCTTCCAAATTTTGAACTTGAAATGTTTTTAAGTCTCTAACATCTTCCCATTTATGACTGCCATCAATAACTACTAATGGTCCCATTGATTCATCGCAATCATGTAATGGAATCCAAGCTGCGACAATTTTATTTGATGTACAAAAACTACAGTAGGCAAGATCGGTATGCCAGCCAATTGAACCAGTCCAACCTTGTGTTTGAGAGGGTTTGTAGATAATTTGTTCTTCCCATAATCGCATAGTTTTGCTGCGTGTTAGTCGAGCGCCCATAGCCCCAATTAGGGGATTAAAAGCTAGGGGTTGAAATTCTTTAATTTGTCTAGCAACGAATTCATTGTTACGAAGTACATCATTACCATCTTTGGGTTGCCAATTAGCAAACATTTCCATATTTGGTAACTCTGCATCTTTCTCTCCTCGATAAAGGCGATCGCATCCAATCAGCGCTTGTTCAATTACGTCATCAGGGATTATTTTTGGGGAAATATACCAACCGTGTTCTTCAAAAAATTGGACATCTTCTTCTGTTGGTAGAAGTGATATTTGTTCTGCCGGCAATGTTGTTTTTGCAGTATCTGAGATATTCATGGTTAATTTCTTTTTGCTTCTTTAAATGATGTATTGATATTGATCAAGGTGATCAAGTTAGAGAATTCAACATTTGACGATCAGGAGCATAATTTAAGATATCTCGAAAAAATTTCTGAATTTTATCAAAAATTAATTCCATATCTAAAACTGAGTATCGTTGATCTGATGGAATGGTGAGAATACGGTTGGAGATATCAATGGCTAATGGGTCAGATGAAGTCATATTTTTGAGATGAGTCCAATGAATGGCTGCAAAAATATTTTCTTGAATCAGATATTGTCGTAATTGATTTCTGATTTCTTGATTTTTACAGAGAATAATATTGTTAAAAGGAACTGCTTCTTCCTCCCAATTTTGAAATAAAGGTATCCATCTATCAGCGTAGTTATTGATATTTTGCGTCAGAAAATGGCGGATATTAGCTGCTCGTTTCTGTCTAAATTTGCCAATATCCAGGTATTTCAAAATCTGGGTTGTGAAGATAGAGGCAGAAATGTGTTTTTCATCCCAAAGGATATCGAGACTTTCTAGTTCTAACTGTCGGTAAGCTTGTTTAGGAAGAGACTTTCCTTTGAGATATAAATGTTTAATTAACATAGCTGTAAGTCTTTTATAAGCACCTACACCATCTGTTTTTGGGGCTACGGGCAGGGGTAGTTTTTTAGGAGACCAAATCATGCCTCCATCGGGAATTGGTAGGGTTTTGTGAAGTGCAGCGATCGCATAATCAGCCTGACTGTGACGCGCCCAAGGGGAAAAAGGATCGTGTGAATGATCTTCTACATAAATGATTTCTTGATGCTGTGCCGCCCAATTCTGCCAGATATCTCCTTTTCTAATCCCAAATAAATTTACAGCTAGAACTATATCACCAGGAAGTGGGTTTAATGAGTTAAAATCTGGACTTTCAATGGTTGGCAAATCACAATACCAAAGTATCTGATATGCTGTTTGTAAAGTGAGAGGAACTTCCATGCAATAGAAAGAAGGTAAATGAATCCTTAAACGGTTACGTTTATGGGGATTCAATACTTTCGCAAGTTCCATTAATGCTGCTGTCCCTGTTGCAAAAAGCTGATAATAATCTGGAAACCAATGTGATTGGTCTGTTGAACTTATCCAATCTTCTGACCAATGAAATTCAGAACCAATTTCCCAAGGTTTCATCAAATTAATTTCCTGTAAACTAACAGATAACTGTCTGAATATTTCATTAATAAGTAATTGCACAAAATCATTAGTTTTATTCTGTTAATTACAACTAACGAGGTGTGCTACCAAAAAATTCCTCACCTGTTGCTTGACCTGTTTGACTAATGCCTTTTTTTTGCAAAACTTGAACTATGGTTTGCAGGAGAATTGTGAAATCTAACCATAAGTTCCAATGATCTACATACCAAACGTCTAGTCGAAACTTTTCTTCCCAGTTACCATCTAATTCTCGACGGCCATGAATTTGCGCCCATCCGGTAATGCCGGGTTTGACTTCGTGCCGACGGGCTTGTTCACCTGTATAGCGGTCTAAGTATTGCACCAGCAAAGGACGCGGACCAACAAAACTCATATCACCCTTGAATACATTCCAAAGCTGGGGCAGTTCATCTAAACTGGTTTGACGTAAGAATTGACCAAATGCTGTGAGACGTTGTTCATCTTCTAGGAGATTACCATTAGCATCCTGTTCATTAGTCATAGTACGGAATTTATAAAAGTTAAAAATCCGCGCATCTTTACCTGGACGGGGTTGGATGAAGAAAATTGGCTGCCCCATACGAAGATAAATAGCGATCGCAATCACTAGCATTAAAGGAGCAAAAATAATGAGGGCGATCATTACTACAAGTTTATCTAATACAGACTTAATTAATCTGCCTATTAGATGATGCCTCTGAAAAGTTATTCTCATCACAGATAAACCTCTTTATTTACAGCAATTAAAAACCGATCAAAAACGGTATTTAATCCAGGAAAATTTTTCAAATAGAACTCAATGCATAGATGTTGCTGAAGCTCGGCATATCTGTTCTATTTTCATCGCTTCTATTTGGATTGGTAGGATATTTTGATTTGCACTATTGGTTTGCTATATCTTGCTAATTATTAGCAATGATAAACAAATTCATTGAAGTAATCTAGTCAGTTTGGCACTGCTTCTTAGCAACTAATATTAGTCTTAAACTAAAAAATGAATCAACAACAAAATCTCCATCTCTCATTAGTTTGATAATCAGTTAATACCTAATTCTTGATAGTATTTTGTCAGTCTTTCAAATACAAAATCTTCATTATATTCGGTTGTTACTCTCTTCCGTCCTTCATTACCATAGGCTTGCCGCAATTCGGAATTAGATAACATAATTGCCAATGCCTCAGCTAATCTATCACTATCTTGAGAAGGCACAATTAAACCTGTTTTTTCCTGTAATACTGCTTCTCGACATCCCCGAATATCTGTAGTCACAACTGGTAAACCCATCGCCATCGCTTCTAAAATAGATCGGGGTAATCCTTCATGAGTAAAAGTAGGTAAAGTAAAGACATCTAAAAGACCTAAAATTTCTGGTATATCTTGGCGATCGCCTGTGAGTGTAACGTGTTTCTCCATTCCCAGATTGCGAATTTTTTCGAGTAGTTCTGTTTGGAAAGGTTCAGGATCTGAACTAAGTTGACCACCAATTATCAGAATATGTAAATTAGGAAATTGATCCACTAATTTAGCAGCGGCTTCTATCAGGTATCCACTCCCTTTTTTTCGAGTTAAACGCCCAATTGTGCCAACAATTAAATTTGCGGTTTCTGGAATACCTAAAGATTGCCGTAATTCATGTTGATGAATGGGATTGAGTCGTTCACGGTGGAAGCGATCAATATCTACACCGTTACCTAAATAAGCCAGTTTTTCAGGTGGACAAAGACCGAGTTTTTTAGCAGTGCTAATATCTTCATAATTTTGGCTGAGAATTAAATCAGTGATTAAAGCAGTCAGCTTTTCAACTATAAAGTAAAAGCCATACTGGGTAGGAGTGGATAAATCATGAAAAGGCAGCCCATGGGAAGTGTAAACAATCCGCTTGACCCTGGCAATTTTAGCTGCAATCCGTCCTAAAACAGCAGCAATTGGTGTATGGACATGGACAAGGTCATATTGATTTTGCTGAATGATTTTTGTGAGGTAGTAAATACTTTTCAAGTTGGAAACTAACGATATCTTGCGGTCAATATTTACAGGATGTATTTTGTATCCATTTTTTTGTAATTCTTCTAGTTCCTTTCCTGGAGAACAGGCTATGCCAACCTCAAATTTTTGTGCCAATAAGTATTTTATCTGAGGTAGTAAAAGTATCTCTGCTGTACCAGCAATTGCACAAATATGCAAGATTCTCATATTTTTACCTGTGATTTTTGCTATTATTAGAACCTGTGGGAACTGGGGATTTTTTAAACTTGGTAATATGAGCGATACCATTTAACAAATCGCTCAATACCTACCTCAATAGAGGTATTCGGTTTAAAACCAACATCTGCCACCAAAGCATCAACATCAGCATAAGTTGCAGGGACATCACCAGCTTGCATGGGGAGGAAATTTTTCTCTGCTTTCATTCCTAAGCAATTTTCTAAAGTTTCGATGAAGTGCATTAATTCAACTGGCTGATTGTTACCGATATTGTAGTTTTTGTAAGGTGCATAACTTGTCGCGGGGTCAGGTGCATTTCCTGACCAGTTGGGATTGGGTTTAGCAACTTGATCAACAACGCGAATTACGCCTTCAATAATGTCATCAATATAAGTAAAATCACGCCTCATTTTCCCGTAATTAAAAACATCAATTGGTTGTCCTGCTAAAATTGCTTTGGTAAACAGAAACAATGCCATATCAGGACGACCCCAAGGACCGTAAACTGTAAAAAATCGCAATCCTGAAGCTGGTAAGCCATACAAACTACTGTAGGTATGTGCCATTAATTCGTTGGCTTTTTTGGTAGCTGCGTACAAACTCACGGGATGATCTACATTGTCGTGAACGGAGAAGGGAATTTTTGTATTTGCACCGTAAACTGAACTGGAAGAAGCAAATACTAAATGTTGGACGTTTGTATGCCGACAACCTTCGAGAATATTCACAAATCCGACTAAATTACTATCTACATAAGCATGGGGATTTTTTAAGGAATAACGGACTCCGGCTTGTGCAGCTAAATTAACGACTTTATCAAAACTAGATTGAGCGAATAATTTGGGGATGCCTTCTCGGTCTGCTAAATCCAATAAATGAAAGCTAAAATTGGGGTTTGTTAAAAGTTGCTCTAATCTGTCTTTTTTTAAGGTAACATCGTAGTAATCGTTGAGGTTATCTAAACCTACAACTTGATCACCTCTTTCTAGTAAGCGTTGACTGAGGTGAAAACCAATAAAACCAGCCGCACCTGTAACTAAAATTTTCGCCATAATTTCACCTCTTATAAACTCCAATAATTAATATTTACTGGTACATCCGCAGGTTCAAATATTGATTTGATATCCATAAAGATTCCCCCTGGACGAATGTGAGCAAATAGTCTCTCTGCTGGCATTTCTAAATATTCTTGATGGGGAACTGCTAAAATTAGGGCATCAAGATATGTAAGTTCTTTCCAATCAGATAATTGAATACCATATTCATGTACTGCGTGACTATTTTCGGCTAAAGAGTCATGTACAATAGGTGAAATCCCGAATTGCTGCAACTCATGAATGATATCGGGAACACGACTATTTCTTAAATCCGGTACATTCTCTTTAAAGGTAAGTCCTAAAATACCCACCCGCGCATTTTTGATCGTAACATTGGCTTCCACAAGCAATTTGACTAGCCGACTACCTAAGAATTGACCCATGTTGTCATTGATCCGTCTTCCTGCGAGAATTACTTGAGGATAATATCCAACTTGTTGAGCTTTTGCAGTGAGATAATAAGGGTCTACACCGATGCAGTGACCGCCTACAAGTCCTGGTGTAAATGGTAAAAAGTTCCACTTTGTCCCCGCAGCAGCTAAGACATCACGGGTGCGAATATTCAGGCGATCGCAAATTATCGCTAATTCGTTCATCAAAGCAATATTCAGGTCACGTTGGGTATTTTCAATTACTTTTGCAGCCTCAGCAACTTTGATGGATTGGGCGCGGTAAATACCAGCATCAACTACAGCACCGTAGACATTAGCGATCTGTTCCAATGTTTCTGGATCTTCGCCTGCTACAATTTTGACAATTTTTTCTAACGTATGTGTTTTATCACCTGGGTTAATTCGTTCCGGTGAATAGCCCAATTTGAAATCAACGCCCTGTTTTAAGTCAGATACCCTTGCTAAAACAGAACCACAAATTTCTTCAGTGACCCCTGGGTAAACAGTAGATTCATAAACTACTACATCACCTTTTTTGAGAACTTTACCAATAGTTTCCGAGGCCTTAATCAACGGAGTCAAATCGGGAACACGGTTATCATCAATTGGAGTCGGAACTGCGACAATAAAGAAATTGCAATCAGCTAAATCAATTGTCTCACAAGTAATTTGTAGAGATGTGTTTTTGAGTTCATCACTGGAAACTTCGCCTGTTGAATCTATTCCTTGATTTAAAGCGGCAATTTTTTGCTGATTAATATCAAAACCAACTGTATTGGCAAATTTTTTGGCAATTGCTAAAGCCACAGGTAAACCAACGTAGCCAAGACCAATGACTGCGATCTGATTCATGTTTCTATTTCCTTGATGGAATTTGAAAAATTTTTGCTTGTTTAACAGGTGTAAAGATTGATGATTTAAGGCAACACCAAAAAATAAATTACCCAATTTTGTGGGATGGGCATCCTGCCCGTCCTTGATGATTAGCGGGCTTTTCGGCCTGCACCACAAGAAATTTTTGGGTATTTTTTTAATTGGAAGTCCCTAAGTAGGGTTTGCTGAAAAAAGTTGTCTGTGAGGGCTAGTAGTCTGTCAACCCGAAAATGACGGGTGAAGGCAAGCAGGGGGAGAGGGGAGGGAAGAACAGAAGTTTTTTCCGAACAATTTTTAACACCAACCTACTTATCCTAATTTCCGGCTGATTTTTCAGCTAACCAAGCTTGAAACATGAGTATAACCCAGAGATGATGTTGCCAATTGCGATCGCCATTTTGGTGTTCGTCCCACTTTTGCCGAATTGGTTGAGGATGTAAATACCCTTCTCTTCGCAATCGAGACTCATCCAGCAAATCTTCTGCCCATGCTCGTAAAGGTCCACGCAACCATGCACCAATCGGAATACCAAAACCCATTTTTGGACGCTCAATTAATTCCCTGGGTACGTACTTATATAAAACCTGTCGTAACAACCATTTACCTTTATTACCACGTATTTTCATGGATAGGGGGATTTGCCAAGCAAATTCCACAACCCGATGATCTAAAAAAGGTATGCGACCTTCAAGACTCACACCCATAGTGGCACGATCTAATTTTACCAAGATATCACCAGGCAAGTAATTGATTAAATCCCAGTACATCATGCGTTCTGTGAAATTCGGTAAACTTGACCCGAAATTGCAGTCACTAACAACTGTGCTGAGTTCGGAACTACCAATGACAACTTTTTCTGATTCTTTCAGATGGGACACCAAACCAGCATACATAATATCGGGGCTGGAAACTGCTAAAACATCTGCCAACTTATGTAATTTATCGCCAAGATTTAATTTTGCTGGCAATATGGCATTTACACCCTCAAAACCTCGATTCCAAGTCTGGGAAGAAACACTAGTTAAAGCTTTTGCCGTAGAATAACGAACTGTTTGCGGTATCCAGCCCATCTTCTGCCAAATACTCCGGGCTAAAAAATAGCGCTTATATCCAGCAAATAATTCATCACCTCCATCACCAGAAAGACTGACGGTGACATGATTTCTGGCCAGTTGAGATACTAAAAATGTAGGAACTTGGGAAGGATCGGCAAATGGCTCATCATATAAACTTGGTAATTTGGGAATTACTCCCATAGTTTCATTTGCGGTTACATAAAGTTCTGTATGGTCTGTACCTAAGTGCCGTGCCACAGATTTAGCATATTCAGCCTCGTTATAATTTTGTTCGTGAAAACCGATGCTGAAAGTTTTCACAGGTTGCTGACTTTGAGCCTGCATCAAAGCCACAATTGTCGAAGAGTCTATACCACCTGATAGAAAAGCACCTAAAGGCACATCTGCCAGCATTCGCATTTTTACTGCATCTTTTAGTAGCACCTCCAGGTGTACTATAGCTTCATTTTCTGAGCCTGTGAAGAGATAAGCAACACCTGATTCGGCAACTGTTTTTGCAGACCAGTAGGTTACTGGCTGGGGATCAGTTGTTTTCCCATTCCAACTGAGGAGAGTTGCGGGTGGTAATTTATAGATGCCTTGATAGATTGAATAAGGCTCAGGAATATAGGAAAACCGGAGGAATAAATCCAAAGCATCGCGGTTAATTTCTGGCTGAAAATCAGGATGGACTTTGAAAGCTTTTAATTCTGAGGCAAATATAAAAGTATGACCGCACCAACCATAATATAGCGGCTTTTCGCCGATGCGATCGCGCCCCAAATGTAAAACCCGTTCTTGACGATCCCATACAGCAAAAGCAAACATCCCATTGAAACGCTTGGTTGCTTCTAAAACTCCCCATTGACAGAAGCTAGATAACATGACCTCCGTGTCAGAATCACTGCGAAAGCTATATCCAAGAATTTGTAACTGCTTTCTTAATTCTGGGAAATTATAAACTTCACCATTGAAAACAATGACATACCGACCATCAGTAGATATCATCGGTTGATGTCCTTGTGGTGAAAGGTCTACTATAGATAGTCGTCGGTGTCCTAGAGCAATTCCGACCTCTCCATCAACCCAACTGCCACCATCATCTGGACCACGATGAATTAATAACTTTGACATTTGCTGCACAATTATTGGTAGATAATCTGTGCTGATTTGTCTAGATATATCCCAAAAACCAGCTATTCCACACATAAATATTGTTTTAGTTAAATATGCTTTTTACAAAAAAAGGGAACAGAGAATAGGGAACAGATAAAAAACACTCATTTGCACCAGTTTAGAGCTTCAGTCAAAAAAGAGATGTTTTTACAAGATGCGTAGCCCGAAAAAAAACAGTGTCATTATTTCCATCTCATGTTCTACTCAAACATGAGTTTTTTCTGTTAAGAGTTGCCCGTTCCCTGTTCCCTCTGAATTATTTTTGTGCATTCAGCCATATTTCTGTACTTTTTCGTACATAACGGTAGAAAGCAATTTGCCTTTCCCGGAGTATTTCATTTCTATACTCTTTAGCTTTCTCTAAGTTACGAGATGACATTCGCGTCATGCGTTCTGGGTTAGTCACAACTTCCCAAATTTTGCTGGACAAAGCAGCGACATCAGCAGGTGGAACTATATCCTCTGGTGGTAGCAGTTCAGGAATGCCTCCTACCGTAGAACCAATACATGGTAATGCCCGTGCCATGGCCTCAATCATTGCTCTGGGTAAACCTTCTTGATGAGATGCTAAGATAAACAGATCCGCCTGATCCAATTCAGTACGCACAGCTTGTCCTGAGGATAACTGACCCCGAAAATCTACATAATCTCCTAAATCTAACTTCGCTGCTCGCATTTCCAATTCTTTTCGATGCTTACCATCTCCAACAAGAACTAGTTTCAGTTTCAGTCCTTCCTGTACACAATTAGCAACAGCATCAATTAATATATCTGGTGCTTTATAAAGTTGTGCTAATGTCCCTACAAAGATAATGGTAAAAATCTGACTTTCCTGTTTAGGGGAGCGAGGAACAGATACAAAAGCTTCATCAGGTAAATCTATACTTGAGTAATGTGTTGAAAAAGCCTGTTTTCCTGGTGGATACCGCTTTTGTAAAGCACTTTCGGTAACATAAGCTGCTCCACAAGCTCCAACACATTGTCGCCGCAATACCTGAGGAAACCACCAACGGAAAACCGGACGCAAGGGATGCCTAATAGAACCAGGCGCAAAGACATCATAGGGATCACAAACCACTTCTACACCATAGGGATGTTTCGTAGCTCGTAGTTTCGGTTCAATACACGAAGCAATTGTCGAATCTACTCTAAAAATCACTGCATCTTCTGTGTTTACCGCTTGTTGGGCAGCCCGTTTAATCTGAAGAGATCGCCATAAATACTGCGCTGGTCCAATGTAGTAGGGCATAGGAGCAAAAGAAACGCGATCGCCATTGGACTCCCTCCAATCAGACGGCACTGAGAGGACATCCTGAACACGGGCAACCACCCGCACATGATCAAAAACCTCTAGATACCTCTGCCAAAATGAATATGGAAACTGAGTATGTGTCCAGACAATCCCATCTGGTGTCCGATTAAAACGATGTTCAAGTGCAACGACAACTTTCATAAGGATATGTGGTAAGTAGAAAACTCAAGCACAAAGCGGGCTGGAAGTGTCAATTTTTAATTAATACAAGAATTACCTAAAAACATTTTCTCGTAAGTAGACGCAATCACCTGAGCATGAAACTGTTGAGAGCGGCTTTTTCCGTTTTCAGACAATTTCAGCTTTAATTCTGAATCTGTTGTTAGCAGTCTAATAACAGCTTCTGCTATAGCTTCCACATTTGCCGGAGGTATAAGAATACCATTGACACCATTTTCAATAATTTCCCCTGGACCATAGGGACAATCTGTCGCAATCACGGGAGTGCCACAGGCCATAGCTTCTACAATCACATTTCCAAAACCTTCATAGAGAGATGACAGCACAAAAATATCTGCCGCTGCCATATATTTGTATGGGTTACTTTGAAAGCCTAGTAACCGGACACAATCATTTAATCCTAGTTGTTGAATTTGTTTTTCTAGCATCCCGCGCTGTTTCCCTTCCCCAATAATCCACAAATGTGCTGGTATGACTTGCCGCACCTGTGCTAAAGCATCAATCAAATAGGGAAAACCTTTTTGATCAGTCAGTCGTCCACAGGCGACAATTAGCGGCACGTTTGCTGGTAAATCTTCCTGATGGATACACTCTGCCGCACCAGTCAAGACCCTACTATCCCAGCCAGCGTTATAAATTACATCTAATTTGCTAATTTTTGGACAGATGCTAATTAAATCCTCAGCTACACCCTGAGAAAGGGCAATTACCTGATCTGCTTGTGGATAAAGCCTAGGAATTAGTGATAACAGCACAAAGTTAGTAATATGCCAAGAGGGTTGATGCTCAACAGTGGGAGGATTTTGAACACAGAGAACAACCTTTGTACGTTTGGGCAGATCACGAGCAGCTAAAGCTGCGACTACATTGGCGTGATCCATGATTGAGCAGAGAATATCAGGCTTTTCCTCTTGAATAAGTTGGCGAAGTGGAGCTATTGACCGTATGGTTCGGATAATGCTGGAATTAGTTTTTCCTGTATTTAAAAAATGTAATTTGACACACTTGGGTAAGTCAGATTCATAAGAACCACCAGACCGAGATAAAGCCAGGGAAAAACGAAACTTTTGAGGATCAAGGTGATTGATGATTCGCAATAAATGCATCTCTGCACCACCACCACCAAGGGTGGGAACAAAGAATAGTATATGTATTCGAGTATCAAATTTACTTTGTTGTTGGTTCATAGGTTTTTATCTACTTTTTGATCGAAATGACAACAGTCCAAATCCACGGAAAAGTATGATAATCGAGGTGAGGGAAATAATCCAATTCATTATTCCTGGTCCTGATGGTTGGAGCAGATAGAGTGTGAGTACATAGGGAACTATCATTAATGGTTCTGTGGCATAATTGCGGAAAGTCCAAACTAGCCATTTATGGAAAAGGCCAAATGCAAAGAAAACTATAAATACACCAGGAACACCAAAATTCCAATAGGCTTCAAGAGTAGGTTCAATGGGAATACCTATATCTAAATAAAAAAATGTATTGCCAACAACACCATCTACCAATCCAGGCTTCCCTGGCCAAAGTCCCCGGGGAATCAGAATTGTTAGGGCGGCTAAATAAGATCTACCATAGAGAAAATCAACCTGATTAGGTACTAAAGCTAAAATGGGAATTTCACCACTTCCCTCTCCACTTCGTTCCCCCAATTCATCTGTTGCCAAGCCGAAAATAGATTCTATTGGAGAAGCTTGATTTAACGTATTCCAGTTAGTTTCTCCGCTCCAGGTGCTATTTCTAAAATCTCCTAATATACCTAATAGAAACAAGCCAATAACAACAACAGTTAGGATTTGCATGAAGGCAATTTTGCGATCGCGGATCATAGATACTAGCAACCCAAAAATGATAAAATAAATAACACTTGAACGAGAGCCTCCACTTAAAAAATTAATAACAAGTGAACTTAATGAACATATCCAGAATAGTCCTTGAAAATGAGCTTTAGGATCTTTTGCTAACCATATTAGGCAGGCAATAGCACCAAATTGAATCAAAAATTGCCAGTAGAATTGACCCGCTAGTGTTGCCCGTCGTCCTTGTCCCCAGGAGAGGATGTGTGCAGCAATTCCACCTTGAATTTGCATATAAGCTGCACAGGCTACGATAGAGAAAATTACTACACACAAAACTTTCAGTTTTAGATGACGAGGTGGCAAAAAGGTTAATTGTAAATTACCAAATCTCAGAGAGAAAAAGAAACCACAATAGTAACTAACTAGACCAACTATACTAAGAAATACGTTATCAGCTAATAAGAAAGTCAAACTTTCACTATTCCAATTAGGTAGAGCTATATGTGATTCAAGTCCATTTATATAAATAGGAGTCTTACGTATTTCATGGATCAGAGTTAGAACAATATTGAATATTAAAGGATGAAACCATCCATAGGAAGGTTGATAAAAAATAACAGGTATGAGTAGGAGTAAAAAATTTACTACCAATCCTAAATTGACCCATTGTAAGGCAACTGTAGACTTTGGGTTAAAATATACTTGAATAACTACAAAGAGTAAATAAATAACAATGATGGCAATTAGTAGAATTCGGTGAAGCCAGTGCATAGGAACAAAGGGTGATTCATTATTGTATCTATGACTGTCAGTTTTTAATTTTGTTAGTGTAGAATTATTCATTTTTATCACTCATTTATTTTCTTATTAACATGAAGCTGTTTGTAAGTTTCAATGAGTTTATCTACACCCATCTCAAAATCAAATATCTTTGCTCGTGTCTTCGCGGCAATTGCCATAGCATGGCGCTCTTCCTCATTGACAACCAGAAAACGTATTGCCATTGCCAGACTGAGTGCATCTCCAGCAGGTACGAGTTTACCAGAAACTTCATTTTCTACAACAGTTGGGATTCCACCCACATTAGAAGCAATGATAGGAAGACCAGCAGCCATTGCTTCTATAAGAACAGTAGCAAAAGCTTCGTAATAACTGGCTAAGATAAATATATCTGCACTCTGGTATTCTCCAGGAATATGAGTGGGTGATACTGCACCAGCAAACTCAACCCGGTTACTAACACCAAGCCGTTCTGCCATATCTCGTAAAAACAACTCATAATCAGGAGATCCACTACCAATAATGCGAAGACTAACTGGAAGATCGAGCAGATGAGAAATTGCCTCAAGGCAAATTTCAATTCCTTTCAAGGGAATTAAACGAGCAACTGTGAGTAAGACAATTGGTTTTAGGTGAGGGACTGATTCAATGACTCCTTGTTGATAATCCGCAGATTTACGGGCTGCGGCAATTGCTTCAAAAGGTTGCAATTTAGTAAAATTTGGCAGGAGTAATATCTTATTATTAGAAATAGAAAAATGCTGCACAAGGCGGTTTTGATAAAGTGGTGTAGTCGCCCAAATGCAATCATAAACTGAGAATAAAAACCCTTGGAGTAACTCCAGTACAAAAGTATATAACTGTTGAGGTAGATTCTTAGCAGAAACGTTAATCATTTTATCTTGATTAATTATATCCCAAACTAAGTCTGAACTATACTTTACAATTGATGGAATTCGATGACAACGAGCCAAAATACCAGTCATTATCGTTAAATTGAAACTCATAGTTTGCATATGTAAAACAGTCGGTTTGAAATCGCCAATAATACGATTCATTTCATAATAAATTCGGGCATTACGCACTATTTTATCTAGCCAATTCTGACGGGGACTTTCATCAATAAAGGTTATGGGTATGCCATCAATTATACCACTCGAATTTGGATTACCATAAGTAATAATATGTACATCAATATTTCGAGCTATCAAGTTCCGGGCAATATGTTGAGTTTGCGCTGATGGACCGCCTATTTTAGGGGGATATACACCAGAAACCAATAATATCTTCATTTTCATCATGCCTCCTAATTTATTTTGTTTATAAACTCTTTAATTTCGCTGGAGTAAAGTTAGCAATCTCAGCGGTAGGAATAAAGCCTTAGTTGTCAGTATTGCGTTTTCTCTAGTTTTTTCCCAAAAAAGAAAGCAAAAATAATTTGCAATCGATGCAGAGATCAAAGTTGCAATTGCTGCTCCAATCCCTTGGTAAAGCGGGATTAGGAGAAGATTGAGCATAATGTTTGCACATAATCCTATTAATTTCGCGTACAAATTCAACTTTTGCAATCCCTCTGCAACTATCCAATTACTCATCACTTCTCCTTGAAATGTGAATAGAGAAGTAAATATATAAACAGAAAGAATAGAACTAGCTAATTGATAATTAGCTCCATACAGTAGGGTGATCAAAAAGCCAGATAAGGGAAGGATTAAAATTATAATAGCATAGGAAAGAAGACTAGTTAAATCGTAAATTTTCTGGATTTTTTTTCTGTATACAGATTTGCTCAGGTTTTGAGCCTTAATCATGGTTGGATATAATGAAGAACTAATGATAAACGGTAAAAAAGACCAGGCTTCGCAGATAATCACGGCACTGGAATAAATTCCGACTGAACTATTGCCAACCATGTTTCCTAGCATCACCTGATCAATTGAGGAATAAATTAAAATAGCTGTAGCTGATAGAAATTGAGGATATGACTCTTGTAGCAAATATTTTATTGATTTAAAATCTGTTCTCCAATTTCTAATGTTCTCATTATCTATTTGATAGTAAAATATTAATATAAATGAATAAATTATCGCTTCTAAACTAATGATAATTGCAAACAAAAACAGGGGAGCTTTAACTATAATAAGGACAATTTTTATGATAGTTATAATCACAAAAGCCAAATTACTAGCTAAGACTTGAAATTTGGATTTAACCTGAGACTCAAACCAATTTTCAATTGGTTGAAAAGAATTAAATATGAATTTAATAGATACAATTGCCACAAGCAAATGAATATAAAGAGACTGGGGGGATATGAGCCTAATAAACATTATTGACAATGTGGCTGCCAGGATTCCTCCAGTTATTTGAACAATAAAAGCTGTCCCTAATATCTTATTCTTAGATTCTGGTTCTCGTACCAGATCCCTAGTTATAATCTTGCTCATTTGTGAAGTTGATAGTGGCAGAAAAAAGCTGGAAAAAGCTAAAGCATATTGAAGTGTCCCAAACCTGTCGGGTCCTAGATAACGTGCTGCTAATGTTCCCACGCAAAGACTTATAAATAGTCTAAAAACTTTTCCCAAGAAAAGCCAGCCTGTATTGTCAATAATTTGACGATTTTCTGGATGGAAATTTTTGACAAGGTTTATAAATTTGAGTAAGTAAGTCCACACTAATGTTTTCCTTATTTTCATCATCCATTTTACCTATTTTTGATAAATTTTTATAAATTATGTGAGTCACAAAAAATTATGCCTGCGACTACGGAAGTTCCAAGATATTTGATAACCATCTACACAGGCTATCCATTTATGTTCACCAATTTTATGAGGATCTATATTATGCATTCCTGTTTTGTTCCAGCCCCTGCCACTTCCTTTAATAATTGAATTTTCGGTGATTTGTTTTTCTTCATAATTTTTAGTTGTCAGATCGGTTATTTCAAATGCTCGAACTTGATTCCCATATAAATCTTCATCATCTTGAGTATATCTAATGATTTTGCCATCCGATACTACTACCCTACCTCCTGGTCTAGCAATATTTTTATTGCCCTTGATAACGGGACTTTTAGGATGTTCAATCCAAGTTCCTAAAAGGTCACTTGCATAGTACAAATATAAAATATCGCTACTTTTTACTGAAGTTAAAAGCCACCAATAATTCTGGAAGTAAAAAACAGAAGCATCAGAATATTTATCGCCAGACATTAAATCTTTTACAAAAATCCATTTTGTAGGAAAATCCACTGCTTTGTATAGGCGAATAGAGTTGACTTCATTACTTTCTGGAATTAGATAGTATTCATTATTCGACTTAAATACATAGGGATAAGATAAGTGAAAATATTCATCAATTACAATTTGTTGATAAGTCCAATCAAAACCATCACTGCTAGTTGCTAAAGCGATATCACCTTTTTGATCAGCAGCATTCATGACTTCAAAAAACATATACCAAATACCGTTTTCATTTAGCATAAACGGGTCGGCAACAAATTCGGCTGGTACATCTTTAACATCTTTGGCTGTTAAAACTGGATTTTGTATATTTTCGGGAGAAACAAAATCAACAAGAGATGTACCCACATAAATGCCAATTGACCAATTTTCTTTCCTGTTGACAAAGTGTTTGATAATTTTTTTGGCAAAATTCATATCTATTAATCTCCGAATATTCAATGCAAACAATATTTTGATTTAGGGCTAAATAGAAAATTTCTCATTGTTGTTACCACCCAACCGAATATTCTTTTTCCGACTGAATCCATGCTTGCCAACTTCTAAGTTATAGATACCTTCTGGTAGATAAACTACTGCCACCTCGGCGGGAACAATAACCTCTAGAACCCTATTTCCGTTCTGCGTCACCTTCATTGGCGTACCAGCTTTACCTACTGCCACCTGTAAACGGCTGATTTTTTGCCGTGCTAATGCCAGGCGCAAAAATGCTTGTCCTGCTTGACCCCCTTCCATCCGCATTACCTTTTCGCCCCGTTGCAATATCCGATTCCCTAGGTCTTCTGCCGCCTTGAGGATTTCTTTATCCCCACTGGCTTCATAGGCCGCTACAAGGATGTCCAGAAAGATAGTCTGCTGTTGATCTAAGCCATACTTATTGACCATCTTTCCTTGCTCAATATATTCCGGTACGAATCCATCGCTTCCCATATTTAGCAAATTGTTCCACGCTTGCTTGAACCGCTGAATGTACTTAGCGTCTTTGGTGACATGATAGGCTTGAACTAGGATATAGAGAGTGTTGTATTTACCGTCGCCATAAAGCTGATTCACAGAGGGCTTCCCATCGGGATTAAGCTTGCGGATAAAGTGACCCCACTGCGCGACCCACGCCTTCTCGTACCATAGATTCGTAACTGCCATGGCCCTATCTAGATATTTCTTTTCACCCGTCAGTTTGTGGAGATCGAACAGTTGCCTCACGTAGTATAGGGTGTCTGTATCGCTAGACCTTTCCTCTGAACGCAAGAGGGCTTGAGTAGGGGTGAACTGCTCTTCTAGTAAAGCCAGATCCTGGTTCATTCGGTTATCCCAGACAAACTCTAACTTCTGATTCGCCCATTTTATAAACTTAGGATTGCCAGTTTTCTGGGACAAATAGGCTAACCCATTAGCTACCGCACCGTAATCCTGTGTTAGCGTCACTTTGCTCTTTGGCTGGCCATCTTTCACATCTACCCAGCCCCACATCCCACCCTTCTTTCCCGACTCCAGGTTAAAGTCAAAGTACTTGATAGTTGCTTCCGCCAAGGCTACACACTTTTTCAGTAGATTTAAGTCGTCAGGAAACCACTGGCAAATTTCGACTCCTTTACTTACTAAGTCCACAGGTTGCTTGTTCCCAGTACCCATTTTGGAAAACTGATCTGGCGCGTCATAGGAGAAGGGAATTAGTTCTGTCTTAGGATTGCGAGCAGAAAAGAAAGATTCAGCAAATAAACCCATCATTGCTTTGGCGGGCTTATAATCTAAGGACTTAAGTGAGATCGGTAAGTAATTGTCTAAGTGACCCCGCAAAAGATGCTGATCTGTTTTAGCAATCTCACTCCAATATCTATCCATCATGTCAAAGCCAGCTACGAGAAATTTATCTCCCGCGATATAGTAAGCCTCTTGCTTGCTGCCTGTAACTTTGATATGAGTTAGGTCTAGACTATATCCTTCTAAACCCTTTTGGTAAGACCATAAAATCATCACAGTAGCTAAAAATAAAGTAACAATAAATTTTTGGGAACGTTGCTTCATCTTTAATTGCCTTGGATAGGTATAATTATTTTTGGTCTTTGACTATATCCTTAGAGAGTATTTATCTCTGAATTATTATTAATTACACCCCTTGTGGCTCAGTATTTGCCAAAATATTACTATTTGAAATTGGGATAAAAACAGTATTTATTTCAGTATCTCCTGAGCCATTTTTCTCTAAATATTTAGGCTTATACCCCGCTACTAGTTGTGATAGCAATAGCATGATATAAGGCGTATCATTTTTAGCTGCTGCTCCTAGTAATGTTTCTACAGTCATATCTAAATAACTAGGAATAATCTGACTGGCATTTTTCACAACTAACAGTTTTTCATGCTCCGTTTTTTCATACTCTTCTCCCTCAACAAACAGTTCCTCAAATAACTTTTCTCCCGGTCTTAACCCCGTAAATACTATGTCAATATCTTTGTTAACCTCATATCCCGAAAGATGGATTAATTCCTTCGCCAAATCCACAATTTTTACAGGTTCACCCATATTTAGCATTAAAACTTCACCACTACGACCCAGGACAGATGCTTGTAAAACCAGTTGCACTGCCTCTGGTATGGTCATAAAGTAACGGCAAATATCGGGATGAGTAACTGTAATTGGTCCACCTGCTAAAATTTGTTTTTGGAAAGTAGGAACTACGCTACCTCGACTCCCTAAAACATTCCCAAAACGCACAGCTACATAAGATTTACCACTTTGTTTTGCTGCTTGTAAAACTAGCATTTCAGCTACTCTCTTACTCGCACCCATTACATTAGTAGGATTAACTGCTTTGTCTGTGGAAATCATCACAAAATGTTCGACATTATATTGCAATGCTACTTGTAATAAATTCCTTGTTCCAATCACATTATTAGTAATTGCTTCTGCGGGATTTAATTCCATCAGCGGAACGTGTTTATGGGCAGCAGCATGAAAAATTACATCCGGTTTAAATCTCTCAAAAGCGTGTTCTAACCTCGACTTCACCCGAATATCAGCAATAAATGTATAAATCTGTGGCAGCGGAATATTGATAGCTAATTTACCATTATTGATAATTTGGATAAGCTGTTCTAGTTCTTGTTGGATATTAAAAACAGAATTTTCCCCATGTCCAATTAGAATTATTTTAGCTGGGTGACAACGGAAAATTTGCCGACATAGTTCACTCCCAATTGATCCCCCTGAACCCGTAATTAAAACAGTTTTATTTTTGATAAATGTAGACACTCTTTTAATATCTATATGAATGGGTTCTCGTCTGAGTAAATCTTCAATTTTGATATCCCTAATACTATCCAACCGGACACGACTATTGAGGATTTCATGTATTCCTGGTAAGGTACTAGGTTGCACTCCATTGGCTTGACAAATATCAACAATTTCTCGAATAATTTGTCCGGAAACTGTAGGCATGGCAATAATAATTTTCTGAATTTTTAATGTTTTGATTACCTCGGAAATTTTAGAGCGATCGCCTAATACAGGAATTCCTCTTAAATGTATGTGCTGTTTTTTAATAGCGTCATCAATAAATCCTACAGGATAAACTCCAAACTGGGGATTTCTTTGCATATCTTCGGCAAGAGAAACTCCCGCACTACCCGCACCAATAATCAGCACTCTCTCCCTATGCTTAGATATTTTCTGTCTATGATTTACCCTTTCTACAACCCGCACACTAAACCGTAGTGCAATCACACAAATACCAGAAAGTATTCCCTCCAAAATTGGTAGTGATTGCGGAAGATTACTTAATAGCATATTGAATGTTTTATCCAATATATTAAATAGCGTTGTTTGGATGACTATCACACCCGTCATCAACATGACTATATAGATTACTTCCTCAATACTTGCATATCGCCAATAGCGTTTATAAAAACCACATCCCCAAAAAACAATTAGTTTAACTACTAAAAACAAAATTGTAGCAACTTCTAACTGTGAAATATATTCTTGCAAATTTATATCACCATCTAAACGCAAGGATAATGCTAACAATGGTGTCATCGCAAAAATAGTAATGTCAAAAATAAACCAATGTCTATTTCTAACTTTACTTAATTGATTAGATAGAGTTTTAATTGTTTTCTGAACAGTAAAATGAGAGAGGAAAAACAGGATATTCACATCAACATCTCCAGGAAAATATATGAAATTTTTTCACTAGATAAACACCTGAGATTTGTAAGAATTAAGCCGTCAGCCATCAGCAAGAATTGAATTGAAAAGCATTCTGAATATTAATTACTGATGTCAGTCTCCCCACTTCAAAACGCAAAAAATCCGGTTTTAGCTGACTGCTTACTGAGATTTTAACTGATAATCTCAAAAAAATACATATTCAAATCACCCTCTTAAATAATTAATTATGTGGTGATTTACAAAAATAAATCTTCACCAATTAAATGAGAATGCCATAGCGTTGATAAATATCAACCAAACATAAACATTAATGTATTGGTTATTATTTTTTATCTTGAACTTATAGAGGTTTTATCAAATTTCCACTGCTTAAGTCATGCCAGTTTGACACAAATTCCCTATTAAATAAAAATAATAGCAGCAAGTATAGTGCTTACACCATATCTGCTGCTTGATTGGAGCGAAAACTCCGATTGTTAACTTTTAATCCAACTATTAAAAATCCATAAACAGCCTGTTGAATTTGCTGTGTGAATTTTTAATTACTAATTTTTAATTCCGTTTTGCGGTACTAGACTTTTGCTTGTAACGACTTCAGTAATTCAGTATTCACACCCGATTCACGAGTCAGAGAAATTTTACCTGTGCGAGCAATTTCTCTCAATCCAAATTTTTGTAGCACTTGCACAATCGCCACCATTTTACCAGGATCACCCACAACTTCCAAGGTCAAAGAATCTTCAGCCACATCCACAATTCGCGCTCGGAAAATTTGAGACAATTCAATAATCTCCGAACGATTACTGCTAGTAGCATTGACCTTGAGAAGCATCAATTCTCTTTCTACACAAGGAATTTCTGTAATATCCTGCACTTTGAGAACATTAACCAACTTATATAGTTGTTTAGTAAGTTGCTCAATAATGCGATCATCGCCAGGGACAACCATCGTAATTCGGGATACTCCATTCTGTTCCGCAGGTCCCACAGCCAGGCTTTCAATATTAAAACCCCGACGAGCAAATAAACTAGCAATGCGGGATAGAACCCCCGCTTCATCTTCCACAATAACTGACAGCGTATGTTTCATCGGCGACTAAAGGAGCATGACATGAACGCAGACCGGCACTCATGACTGCAAAGCGAGTTTCTACTACGCTGCATTGTCGGTCTGAATTTTTATTTTATACTTAATAATTGCCATCATTCCGTTCCTGTGGAAAAGTTATCTATTTTCAAAGGTAGATGCAGCCTTTAAATTAACGCCATATATTGTCATCAGCAGTGAAAATTGACAGGAACAAAGTATTTATGGGTTGGTTACAAAGAATGTTTGGCTTAGAAAAATCGGAAAGCGCTCAAGTTAATCCAATTTCTAGTGCTGATGCTAATACACAAACCATAGAGCCAGAACGTATAGGATTAAATGGAAAATATGATCAAAGTGGTTTAGCCAAGCGCGTAGCTTTAGCATTTGATCAAGATCCTGACCTTGATGATATTAATACTCTCTGGGTTGCTCAAACAGGTAGTATTGTGGTACTAAAAGGTCAAGTTCCCAGTCAGGATATTCTTAATCAACTAGTTGCTGTAGCTCGCACTGTTGATGGCACTACAGATGTTGATACTACACAAGTTAATTTGATTTAGATTAATTAGGGCTTGATAAATTAAGTTGTTGATGAAGATAGGTAGTAGGGAAAGTAGATGTTTACCAATTACCAATTACCCATTACCCATTACCAATCCAATCTAAAATCGCTTGGTTAACTTGTTCTGGTGATTCATCTTGGGGACAATGACCAACATCTTCCAAATATAGCAACTGCAATCTCTCATTGTAGCCAACAAATTGATTTGCTAGTTTTGGCGGCACAAATCGGTCTTTTGTTCCCCAAATTAACAGCATGGGAATTGTTAAGTTTGGTAAAATTTTCTTGATACTAGGACTAAAATTAATCCCTGTTGTGGCTTTAAACAAAGCTCTAAAGGCACGAGCAGATCCCCGATCCTGGGGTGGTCTTGCTAAAATATCTATAAGTTCATCAGTAATGGCTTCAGGATTTGCATAAGCTAAACTAGCCCAAGGACGCAGCACACTAGGACGACGGACAAAATAAAATATCGGTTTTAATATTAATCTGGAAGTAAATATACTTTTAATCCCGCTGACAAGAGGTTGTAAAGCAATCGGAATCATCTCCTGTTCCAAATTAGGATCAGGTAAACTGATCATGACTATGCCCTTTACCATATCAGGATGGTTAGCCGCTGCGACTAGAGAAATCAGTGAACCGATGGAATTACCCACCAAAACCACTGGTTGACGGATAAAGGTTTTCCAAAAATCGTAAACCTGCTCTACCCAAAGTTCCACATTGTAGTTAGTTGCAGCTTTTTCCGAAGCCCCAAAACCAATCATGTCCAAAGCGTAAACCGTGTGAGATTTACCCAAAACCTCTAAATTGTGTCGCCAATGACCAATGGAAGCACCAAAACCGTGAAGTAAAATTAAGGGTGTTGTTTTTGCATAATCATGGTCAGGACGAATATAAGTATAACGGGTTTGCCAACCACGCCACACCCAATCCCTTTGATTACCAACTCTTTGCTGCCAGTGTATTCCGGTGGTCACATTTCTCTCTCAGTTGATTAGCTGGAAACTATATATGTTAAATTATATGTGATTAGCTTCAATGTATACCTAATTTTGCTATCCTAGAAGCATCTTCTAGATATCATCTATTTATGTATCCACGAAGAAAATCGTAACAATAGTTATTAGTGTCAAATATCATGTAATTTACATAAAATAATGCAGTGGAATCAACTCAGAGTCAGGCTATACAGTCAACAACTTGATTCAACTTCTCTTATAAATTTGCTACACTAGAGAGGGATATTCATTTTCCAATTCTGAGTTACTGTTGTATTTTGCCTTTAAGGGCATATCAAACTAACCTAACTAAATCAAGACCAGTCCAAAATCTTAACTAAAGAGCTGCCACTAATCATAATGCCTGTGATTGAGAAAAAAAGAACTCGCGATCTGCCCCAAATTAACGAACGGATTCGCTTCCCGAAAATTCGGGTGATTGACACTGATGGCGCACAACTGGGAATTATAACTCCTCAGGAAGCGATACAATTAGCAGAGGAAAAAGAATTAGACTTAGTGCTAATTAGTGACAAGGCTGATCCGCCAGTATGTCGAATAATGGACTATGGGAAATATAAGTTTGAGCAGGAGAAGAAGGCGCGGGAAGCCCGGAAGAAGCAGCACACGGCTGATGTGAAAGAAGTGAAGATGCGCTACAAGATAGAAGAACATGACTATAATGTGCGCGTTAAACAAGCCGAACGCTTCCTCAAAGATGGCGATAAAGTTAAGGCTACTGTGATGTTCCGAGGTCGGGAAATTCAACACAGTGACTTGGCAGAAACGTTGCTTAAACGAATGGCTACGGATTTAGAGCCTTTTGGTGAACTTCAGCAAGCACCGAAGAAAGAAGGGCGAAATATGATGATGCTGATTTCACCAAAAAAATAATTTTGTCAACAACCTAGTCGTGAATGCTGTATAAATTAGTTAGTAATAGGATCTAAAATTGACACCGGGGAGATTTGTCCCATTCCCTCAGCATTCATCCATAATTAGATTTATGTCAATTTATTCTAAAATGATAGTCCTGACGGCTGAGTGGTAAAAATAATACTCAGTTGTTCAGGACTTTTGCTATGGTTTTAGAGAGGAATCAGGAGTCAGGAGAATGAAGAAGAAAGGAGAATAAGGGAGAATTAAGAGTTTCAGGGTTAAAAAAGTGAATTAGGTGTGAGTAATAAGCATTGAAACTGTTTATGGCGATTAGAAATCACTACTACACAAACAAAGTCCACCTACGTGGACTAATGAAGAATCAAGGCTTTTGAACCCACGTATCCCTTACGGGACCGTAGGAATAGGTGGGTTTCGTCTGTGTGCAAGATGAACCGCGACTTCTAGTCGCCAGGTGGGAATAAATTAGACTGGATGGTTTTTACTCCATTAACAGTAATTGCGAAGGTTCTAATTGTACGTACCAGGGAAAAGGTTGATTTTGAATATTTTTCCATTTTTCTTTATATATTTCTCCTTGTAAGTGATAATCATGGGGATGATTACCAGGAGAATGTAGTTTGAGAAATACTGTCATGCGATGAGGTGTTTCACTGGTACGCACTAAATAACAGGGAAAGGTATTTACTTTTTGAGGATCTTTGGTGAAAATTAAATGATGAGCGCGAATACCCACATGAGATAATTGTGAAGGCATTTTTTCTCTGATTTGGAGACTGCAATCCCAATCAATTGCTTTTATCCGTTGGGGAGATAAAATACTCGCACGGGAAAAGTTTTTACAACCTGTAAGTTGGGCAACATTTATACTGGCAGGATGTTGGAAAATCTCATATTTAGAACCATGATGTGCTTCTTTTCCCTGTTCTAATACTAATAGATTGGGACATAACCGATAGGCTTCTTCCATATTATGAGTAACAAACAAGGTGACACCAGAATAATCATCGAGAATTTCTGTAACTTGTTGTTCTAATTGACTGCGAAGATGGGTATCTAAAGCGGAAAATGGTTCATCTAAAAGTAATGCTTCTGGTTTGCTTGCTAAAGCCCTAGCTAATGCTACCCGTTGCTGTTGTCCCCCGGAAAGTTGATGCGGATAGCGATCGCCAAATCCTTGTAATTGCATGGCTATTAACTGCTTTTCTACCTCTTCTTTGACATTTACAGATTTGGGTATGCCAAAGGCGATATTTTCCGCCACAGTAATATGTGGAAATAGGGCATAGTTTTGGAATAAAAAACCAATTCGGCGTTGATGAATGGGCATATCAATTTTCTTTTCTGAGTCAAATAATACCCGATTATTTAAAACTATTTGTCCTTTATTTGGTGTTTCTATGCCGGCAATACAACGCAAAATCATACTTTTTCCTGCCCCAGAACCTCCCAATAATCCCAATGGTTGATTATCTGTGTTTAAGGTAACTTGAAGATAAAAATTAGCTAGTCTTTTTTCAATATCTAAAAATAAGCTGTTTGAAGAATAATCTTTTAATAGAAAGGAAGATTTATTTGCTAATTCTATTTTATTTCCAGATGGTTTTGTCAATCTTGATTTATATGAAAGTTCTTGCCAAAAGTTAGCTAGAATAATCCCGGAAAGGGAAATAATCATCATGGTAATTGACCAAAACCAAGCTTCATTAATTGCCCCAGCTTCTACTGCGAAATATATCGCCATTGGTATAGTTTGCGTTTGTCCAGGGATATTTCCTGCTAACATCAAAGTTGCCCCAAATTCACCTAAAGCCCGCGCAAATGCTAAGGTGGTAGCAGCAATAATCCCCGGAAATGCCAGGGGTAAACTAATGCGCCAAAAAATTGTCAATTCCTTCGCACCTAATGTTCTGGCTACGCGCAGTAAATTGGTATCAATTTGACTAAAAGCTGCTAATGCAGTTTTATACATCAATGGGAATGAAACTACTATAGCAGCGATCGCCGCACCATACCAAGTAAATACAATTGTCGTATTGAAGGGTTCTAGTAGTTTACCCACTGGACCATTTTTCCCAAAGAATATCAGCAGTAAAAACCCAACCACAGTGGGGGGTAAAATCAACGGTGCGACAAATATCCCCTCAATTAAAGATTTACCTTTACCACGATATCCCAACATCCAATAAGCAGCAGATACACCCAAAAAGAAGGTGATAAATGTTGCCAGTAAAGCCGTTTTTAACGATATCCAAAGCGGTGATAAATCCTGTGGCATAGTTTTAATAAAGATGTAAGTAGGGTTTGCTGATAGCGTAGCGTGGCATAGGCCATAAAAGTTGTCTGTGAGGGCTAGAAATTCAGGAGTTCATGAGTATGGCTGCCACGCTGCACTATCAGGAGGTAGGGGCGCAGGGCCTGCGCCCATTCAGGAGTATGGCTAAGGGACTTCCAATTAAAAAAATACCCAAAAATTTCTTGTGGTGCGGGACGAAAAGCCTGCTAATCATCAAGGACAGGCAGGATGCCCATCCCACAAAATTGGGTAATTTATTTTTTGGTGTTCCCTAACGCCACGCTGCGCTATCAGGAAACCCTACTTAATTAACTCAATTATGACTAAGGCAGAATAAATCCATATTTTTTGAATACAGCTTTAGCTTGATTGCTAGATAAAAATTGAGAAAATTCTTTAGCAGTATCAACATTTTTGCTACCTTTAACAACTGCTAAGGGATAAATAATGGGAGAGTGGTATTTTTCATCGGCTGTAACTACAACTTTGACTTTATCAGAGATTTTGGCATCAGTTATATAAACTAACCCTGCATCAGCATTACCACTTTCTACAGATGCTAAAACCTGACGCACGTTATTCGCAAAAACCAGTTTTGATTTAATTTCTGACCAAATTTTCAACTTTTCTAATACTTGTTGTCCATATTGTCCTGCGGGTACAGTTCTGGGTTCACCAATAGCGATTTTTTTGACTTTGGCATCTTTAAGATTGTAGAAACTAGTGACACCAACGGCATTTTTAGGGACTACCAAAACTAATTTGTTTTTAGCAATGATATTCCGAGTTCCTGCAACTAAAAGTCCTTTTTGTTCTAAAGCATCTATTTGTTTTTTTGCCGCAGATATAAAAATATCCGCCGGCGCACCTTGTTCTATTTGCTGCTGTAATGCACCGGAACTACCAAAGTTATAATTTATTTTGACGTTTGTTTTACTTTGTTGGTAAAGGGGTTTAATTTCTTCTAGTACCTCTTTTAAACTAGCAGCGGCGGATATAATTAAGTTTGTATTAGATTGTGCGAAAATCGGCGATGAAATTAGGCTGGGTAAGCCAATTGTCAATAGCAAAGTGGCTAATGCTGTAGCAATAAAGACTAATAATTTTATGCTTTTCATTGGTAAACAGGATGGGGGAAATTTTTAGTGCTGGCGTTAACTTGGTATACTTTCACCAAGACTACTATATTAGTTACCAATTATCTTGGTAAAACTGCATTGAGAAAATAAACCTATCTCAGATGATTTATCTTAAAAATTGGACATAGACTGTATCTAAGATTACTTTTTGCCAGATTATATGAATAAGTATCTATAATATTTACCAACTTAATTGGTAGTTCTATTACTTGAGTTTTTCCTCCTCTCTAGAAAATAGAGAGGAAATCATTCAAGTATGAAATATGACTGTAATTAGGGGGAGAAAGGCGAGGAGAAAAATCCGCCAGGATGGCAATTGTGCTGCTGGTATTGGTTCAGGTGGTGTTAATAAGGCTTCTATTCTTTGTTCCAAGCGATCGCCTGTCCCCAAAGCCGCACAACAAATATCTGAGGTAATGGAGTTGTTGCTAACGACCAATAACAAAGATTCTGCTAATATTAGAGGATCTACTTGGGATGCAGCATAACTATCAGCCCGTAATTCTCGCAAAACTAACAATTCTTGCCATAAAGGCTCGGTATTTGGCAACCAAGCGGTACAAGAACGCATCCAGCCCAGCCAAAAGAACCAAAACGTATCCCTATACTGATAATGCCCTTGTTCGTGGGCTAAAACACTTTCTAGATGGACTGGAGAGAGGGTTTGTAGTAGTCCTTGACTAACGACTAATTCAGGTTGCCAAAAACCCATTTGTCCGGCAAATAAAGCTTGAGTTTCTAGGAGTCTGGCAGATTTACCATCTAGGGTAATTTGAGGACATTCACGGGCAGATTTAATGGCTTTCCAGCCCTGAAAAGCTAGTTTGATACCAAAGATATTAAAAAATCCCAGAAAAATTAAGGCCAGGAGATAGCTAAAAGAGTCGGTATACATTCCGCCCATTTTTCCCTGCGTACCCATGCAGACTACAGAGGTGACTGTCATGAAGATGAGTAAGGGGGGAAAAAGGAATAAAAATAGGGTTTTCTGCCAGCGTAAATACCAATTTCCTTGGGGGATTTTGCCAAAGAATCGCAACCACCAAGCAATGGTAACAGCGGTAACAATCATCAGTAAGTGCATAATGTTACTTTTCTCCTCTGGCTTCCCGTGCTGCTTGGATGCGTTTAGCGATCGCTTCGATTTGGTCACTAGCAGCTTGATCTAAACTATCAGCAAATGCCGCAATCACATCAGGATTTCCCACTGCTAAAAATCGCTGTAGTTGATCATGTGCCTTAATTACCTCTGCTTGTTGTTTAGTCAGTAAGGGCTGCCAATAAAAGGCTTTCCCTTGTTTATTGCAAGCTAACCAGCCTTTTTCCGTTAGCCGACGCAGAACTGTAGTTACAGAAGTATAAGCCAATTCGCGGTTAGGATCAGCTAAAATGCGATCGTGTACATCTTTGACAGTAACAGAACTCAGTTCCCAGACGATATTGAGAATTTCTGCTTCCAACGGACCAAGGGACATTTGTTTGGGACGATAATCGGGTAAAGGAGCCATATTGATAATTGAAGATGTCATCTGGATTTTATCGCTTCTAGAATCCGTCAGACCCAATAATTTGTAAAAAAACAGATTTACTCTCATATTTCCAATTATGTCTTATCCCCATACACCCTCCCCTGACAGTTCTTATATTCGTCCTACTCGTCGCGGAAAGCATAAAATATTCATTGGTATGGCTCCTGGTGTGGGAAAAACTTACAGAATGCTAGAAGAAGCACATCAACTGCAACAAGAAGGTATTGATGTTGTTATTGGCATTATCGAAACTCATGGACGCAAAGATACTGCTGTCAAAGCTATAGGATTAGAAGTAGTTCCGAAAAAAGCCAATATTCATAAAAATATCAACCTCCAAGAAATGGACACAGAGGCAATTTTAAACCGCTCTCCCCAATTGGTATTAGTTGATGAATTAGCACATACAAATATTCCTGGTTCACCTAGAGAAAAACGCTGTCAAGATGTAGAAGTGATTTTAGCAGCCGGCATAGATGTTTACTCTACTGTGAATATTCAACATTTAGAAAGTTTGAATGATTTAGTAGCCGGAATTACGGGTGTCGTCGTCCGAGAACGCATTCCAGATAGATTGCTGGATGAAGCTGATGCTGTGGTTGTCATTGATGTAACTCCAGAAACTTTAGAAGAACGGTTACGGGAGGGTAAAATTTATGCTGCTAATAAAATTGAGCAATCTTTAGAAAACTTTTTTCAACGTCGTAACCTGATTGCTTTGCGAGAATTAGCATTAAGAGAAGTTGCAGATACAGTTGAGGAAGAAGCAAATACTTCCATCTCTCCTGGGCAAATTCGCACTGTCCATGAGCGAGTTTTGATATGTGTATCTACCTATCCAAATTCGATTCAATTATTACGACGTGGGGCGCGAATTGCTAATTATATGAATGCTAAATTATATACTGTATTCATTGCTGATCCTGAACGGTTTTTGACTAAAGAAGAAACTTTACATATTCATACTTGTGAGAAACTATGCCGAGAATTTGGTGGTGAATTTCTTCATGTTAAAAGTAACAATGTCGCTCAAGCGATCGCACAAGTTGCCGCAACCAATTATATCACACAAATAGTCATCGGCGAAAGTCAACAACCTCGATGGAAAAGATTTTTTAAACGTTCTTTTACACAACGCTTGCTGGAGTTAATTAGAGATCAGCACATAGATTTACATATTATCGCCACAGAGAAATAAATTTTAATATTTATTAATCTATCTTAGATAAGATGCAATTTTTTTCCTTTGTGTATAGTGTAAATGTCAAACCCTAATTGCCAAATTATTGACCGATAAATTCAGGATATTGCAGTTATCCAAAGTGTAAAATTTAATTACGAAACTATGCCATAGTAGGCTGTTACTCCCGACTTCCGCTGTACAATTGTTAGTGAATATTAAGGATGCTTTTACCAAACATTAACCTAAAAAGCCGAATATACTCATTATCATTAGTTAGCAAGCTAATATCGAGGTATATATGTTTAAGAAAATTTTAGTCGCAGTAGATCGCTCAGATATGAGTGTAAAAGTTTTTGAGCAAGCTTTATCTTTAGCCAAGATCACATCTGCAAATTTAATGTTACTGCACGTTTTATCACAGGAAGAGGAAGGCAGTCCAGAGGCGCTGATTTTCCCCAATATTGACTACTATCCTGGCTGGAACGAGCAAAGCTTTAAATTATATCAAGAACATTGGGAAAAATTTAAGAACGAAGGCTGGCAAATGTTACAGTCATGGAGCGCCCAAGCTAATACATCTGGTGTTAATACAGAATTTACCCAAAATACTGGTAGTCCAGGACGAATGATTTGTGAATTAGCCACTGACTGGAATGCTGACTTAATTATCATGGGACGACGGGGACGTTCTGGACTGGCGGAATTTTTTCTCGGTAGTGTGAGTAATTATGTTTTACATCATGCACCTTGTTCGGTGCAGATTGTTCATGTTCCTATTAGTTCCCCAGCGGTAAATGTTTCTTCAGCAGCTACTACGGTTAGTAACTAATTCTTAGATGAGGCTGCATAGAATCAGATCTCCAGAATTATTAACCGCAGATAAACGCGAGTTCGACGAAAATAATTTAACCCCCCTGGTAAACCTCTCCTTTGCACCTCTCCCTAACCCTCTCCTCTTAGGAGAGGGAAAAGGAATAACATTTAATACTGGAGAGGCTTAAAGGACTAATTATGTATTGGTAATAAGAGGTTAAAATGCTCCTCTCCGTGTCGGATAGGGGTTGGGGTGAGGTTCATCGAACTCACGCAGATAAAGACGGATAAGTTAATAGATTTTATGATTCTGTGCAGTCTTAAATAAAGTTGGTCTGTGAAAAAATATGAAAACATCAGTTCCACCTTCTTCAACTCATCCCAGTGGAGACAAGCGTTTAAAGATTTTGGACGCAACTATTAAGCGTCATCAATACCAACAAGATGCACTTATTGAAATTCTACATCGGGCTTCTGAATTATTTGGTTATCTAGAACTGGATTTATTACTGTACATTTCCCATAGTTTGAAGTTACCACCTAGTCGAGTCTATGGGGTGGCTACTTTCTATCATTTGTTTTCCCTCGCCCCAAAAGGGGTTCATAACTGTGTGGTTTGTACGGGTACAGCTTGTTATGTTAAAGGCTCAACAGCGATCTTAACCCAGTTGGAAAAATTAACGCAAATTCACGCAGGAGAAACTACCACAAATGGTCAAATTTCTTTGATAACAGCTAGATGTTTGGGGGCTTGTGGAATTGCTCCGGCGGTAGTCTTTGATGGTGTTGTTTTAGGTAATCAAACCCCGGAATCAGTTGGCGAAAAAGTGGGAGAATGGTGGCAAAATGGAACTAAGTGAATTATTAGAAATTGCCCAAAAGGAACTTTCTCAACGGAAATCTGTGCAAATTCGCTGTTGTACTGCTGCGGGTTGTCTCTCTTCTGATTCTCAATCTGTGAAAGATCATCTCGAAGCATCTGTGAAAGCTGCGGGTTTACAAGATACTGTACAAGTTGCTGGTGTCGGTTGTATGCGTTTGTGCTGTCAGGGACCATTGGTACAGGTGGAAAATCGGGAAAATTTATCCGCATCAAAGCTGTATCAAAAAGTTATGCCAGAAAATGCAGCAGCAATTATGGCGGGGGTAAAGGGAGAAGTCACAAGTTTACAGGAGGGTGATTTAAATCAGCCATTTTTTAGCCGTCAATTACCAATTGTCCTAGAAAACAGTGGTAAAATTGACCCCGAACGGATTCAAGCTTATATTGCGGCTGATGGTTATCAAGCCCTTTACCAAGTGTTGCGGGAAATGAAACCCAGTCAGGTGGTAGAAACTATTACTAAAAGCGGTTTAAGGGGACGTGGTGGTGCTGGTTATCCCACTGGTTTAAAATGGGGAACAGTAGCAAAATCCGCCAGTGAGAGGAAGTTTGTAATTTGCAATGCTGATGAAGGTGATCCTGGTGCATTCATGGATAGGAGTGTATTGGAAAGTGATCCTCACCGGATTTTGGAAGGGATGGCGATCGCTGCCTACTCCATCGGCGCAAATCAAGGCTATATTTATGTTAGGGCAGAATATCCTATTGCTATTAAACGTCTAGAAATTGCTATTCGTCAAGCCCAACACTTAGGGCTTTTGGGTTCACAAATCTTTGATTCTCCCTTTGATTTTAAAGTAGAAATCCGGATCGGTGCGGGAGCTTATGTCTGCGGTGAAGAAACGGCGTTAATGGCTTCAATTGAAGGTAAACGTGGTGTCCCCCATCCTCGTCCACCATACCCGGCTGAATCGGGTTTATGGGGCTATCCAACGTTAATTAACAACGTGGAAACCTTTGCCAATATCGCGCCAATTATTCGTAAAGGTGCTGATTGGTTTGCTAATATCGGCATTGGTAAAAGCAAAGGCACAAAGGTATTTGCGTTAGCGGGAAACATCCGCAACACGGGTTTAATTGAAGTCCCAATGGGAACATCTTTACAGGAAATTGTCGAGGAAATGGGAGGAGGTGTTCCCGACAATGGTATGGCTAAAGCAGTACAAACCGGTGGACCTTCAGGGGGATGTATTCCTGCGGCGGCTTTTGCTACACCTGTGGATTATGAATCTTTAACTGCTTTGGGTTCAATGATGGGTTCGGGCGGGATGATTGTCATGGATCAAACTACAAATATGGTAGATGTCGCCCGCTTTTTCATGGAATTTTGTATGGATGAATCTTGCGGTAAGTGCATTCCTTGTCGAGTAGGAACTGTGCAATTACACGGTTTATTAACAAAGATTAGTCAAGGAAAAGGTTCACTAGCTGATTTAGATTTATTGGAGGAACTTTGCGACATGGTAAAACACACCAGTTTATGTGGTTTAGGACAGTCTGCACCAAATCCAGTTTTTAGCACTTTGCAATATTTTCGAGATGAATATTTGGAATTAGTCAGTTGTCATTAGTCATTAGTCATTGGTCAGTAGTTATTACCAATTACCAATCCAAAATCTAAAATCTAAAATCTAAAATTACTATGACTGTAAAAACTTTAACAATAAATGGGGAATTGATTAGCGCTCGTGAGGATGAAACCTTACTAGAAGCAGCGCAGGAAGCTAGTATTCATATTCCTACATTATGCCATTTAGAAGGTGTAGGTGATATTGGTGCTTGTCGTTTATGTTTGGTGGAAATTGCGGGAAGTAATAAATTACAACCTGCTTGCGTGACTAAAGTTACAGAAGGAATGGAGGTGAATACAAATAGCGATCGCTTACAAAAATACCGGCGGACAATTGTAGAAATGTTATTTGCCGAAGGTAATCACATTTGCTCAGTTTGTGTTGCTAATGATAACTGTGAATTACAAGATTTAGCCATAGAAATGGGCATGGATCATCTCCGCTTAGAATATCAAAATCCTCAGCGAACTGTTGACACTTCCCATCATCTTTTTGGCATAGATCATAATCGTTGTGTACTTTGCACTCGCTGTATTCGTGTCTGTGATGAAATTGAAGGCGCACATACTTGGGATATGGCAGGAAGAGGATCAAAATCTCATGCAATTACTGATTTAAATCAACCTTGGGGAACTTCCCAAACCTGTACTTCCTGCGGTAAATGTGTTAATGCCTGTCCCACAGGAGCGTTATTTGATAAAGGTTCAAGTGTCGGTGAAATGAAACATGATCGGGGCAAAATTGAATTTTTAGTAACTGCAAGAAATAAAAAGCAGTGGAATTTTTAGTCATTAGTCATTAGCATAATTTAAAATAAACTCTCATGTTACAGCATATTCAACAAATATTTAAGCGAATTCTATTAGTAGGAATATTGACAACATTTATATTCCTTGGTTTAGCAAATCTATCATCTGAAAAAGTAATTGCTGCTATTACTCAGCTAGGAAATCCTCCAGAAGAACTTATTTATCGTTCACAAGTGAAATTAGATGATCAATCAGGAAAAGTCTGGCAAGTTGTATTATTTAAACAAGTGTATTCGGATCAACCATCGAATATAAATCTTCGCCTAGTTGGTTTTCCTAGTGTTGGTGAGTTAATTCATCCCCAACCTTTAAGAATCACCTCAACAACAGGTAAAGTTTGGAATGCTGCTGATGTATTTTTAGAGGAAGCTCCAGCACCAACTGTTGGTCAATATGATTTGACAGAAATCTTACCTCAATTACCTCCAGAATCTTTAACTTTATCTATACCCCTTCCCAGCACAAACTTCATTAATATCGCAGTTCCTATTCATGTTGTCAAAGAATGGCAATCATTAATTTCCACTGAAAACTGAAAAGGTAAAAAAATGACTAAAATCAAATTAGCAACAGTCTGGTTAGGTGGGTGTTCTGGTTGTCATATGTCCTTTCTCGATTTGGACGAATGGTTAATATATTTAGCCGCACAAGTAGATATAGTTTATAGTCCCTTTGCTGATATTAAAGAATATCCCGAAGGTGTAGATATCGTATTAGTTGAAGGTGCGATCGCCAATGAAGAACATTTAGAATTAATTTACAAAATTAGAGAACGAACTAAAACAATAATTTCCTTTGGTGATTGTGCTGTTACTGGTAATGTTACCGCTTTACGTAATCTTTCCGGTGGTGCTGAACCAGCCCTACAATTAGCTTACATTCAAGAAGCCAATATTAATCAACAAATTCCCAATTCCTGGGGAATTGTTCCCCCTTTACTAGATACAGTTGTCCCTGTGCATAAGGTAGTACCAGTTGATATTTATTTACCCGGTTGTCCCCCTTCAGCACATCGGATTCGTGCCGCACTTGAACCACTATTAAAAGGAGAAAACCCGCAAATTGTCGGCAGAAAAATGATTAAATTTGGTTAATTAGTAATTACAACCAAATAAATACATACATTATAGCCCTCTCCTTGCTTGCGGGGAGGGGGTTGGGGGTGGGCTTCTTAGATTTAACTCAACAGATAACCCCTATATTTTCTTTCTTCCTCCTGACTCCTTTCTTTCTGACTCCTATTTTTCCGAGGTGACTTATGTTAACAGCAGCAGATGTAATGACTAAAGATGTGGCAATGATTCGCAGTTCAGCCACAGTCAAAGAAGCAGTTGATTTAATGAAAGCAAGAGATTGGAGAGCATTAATTGTAGATCGTCGTCATGAACAAGATGCTTATGGAATTATCACAGAAAGCGACATTGTGTATAAAGTCATTTCCTATAGCAAAGATCCAAATAAAATCCGTGTTTATGAAATTATGACTAAACCTTGTATTGTCGTTAATCCAGAATTAGGTTTAGAATATGTAGCCAGATTATTTGCTAATCATCATCTCCGACGTGCGCCTGTAATTAGTGGTAAATTATTAGGAATAATCTCACTTACTGATATCTTAGCCAGAAGTACTTGTTTAGAACAACCGCGCTCATTTTTATTAGAACAAGAATTACAAGATGAAATTAAAAAAGCTCGAATTGTTTGTGCAGAAAAAGGCATCAATTCCGCAGAATGTGCAGCAGCTTGGGATGTAGTAGAAGAAATTCAAGCCGAAATTGCCCACCAACTCGCTGAAAAACCTCTGAAAACTGCCTTTGAAGATTACTGTGATGAATATTCAGAATTCACAGAATCTAGGTTTTATGATTTGTAATATGTAGTAATACGTAGGTTGGGTAGAACGAAGTGAAACCCAACATGATCAAAGATTTTTTGGGTTTCCTTGCGTCAACCCAACCTACAATTGTTTATTATTACCAATCACCGATTAATTATGAAAACAATCATTATTGACCCAGTTACTCGCATTGAAGGACACGCGAAAATTAGCATTTATTTAGATGATGAAGGTCAAGTAAATGATGCTAGATTTCATGTTACGGAATTTCGTGGGTTTGAAAAATTTTGTGTCGGTCGTCCATTTCCAGAAATGCCAGGAATTACGGCGAGAATTTGCGGTATTTGTCCAGTCAGTCACTTATTAGCATCAGCCAAAACAGGCGATCGCATTTTAGCCGTCACAATTCCCAAAACAGCCTCTCAATTACGCCGTTTGATGAATTTGGGTCAAATCATCCAATCTCATGCCCTCAGCTTCTTTCACCTCAGCGCACCAGACCTATTATTAGGCATGGATAGCGAACCCGAAAACCGCAATATTTTTGGTTTAATTGCTGCCGAACCGGAATTAGCCAGAGGTGGAATCCGTTTACGCCAATTTGGACAAGAAATCATTGAATTATTAGGAGGAAAAAAAATTCATCCTTCCTGGGCTGTTCCTGGTGGAGTTCGTGACCCTTTAACCACAGAAAATCGCACCCACATTCAGCAAAAAATTCCTGAAGCCAAAGCCACTGTAATTAGTGCCATAGCTTTATTTAAAAGCTTGTTAAAAACTTATGAAAAAGAAGCAAAAACCTTTGGTAATTTTCCGAGTTTATTCATGGGTTTAGTCAGTTCTGAAGGTTTATGGGAAACTTATGATGGACATATCCGATTTGTTGATAGTGGAGGAAACATCGTTGCTGATAATCTTGATGCTGCTAACTATCATGAATTTATTGGTGAAGCAGTCCAAGCAGATTCTTATTTAAAATCACCTTATTATCTTCCTTTAGGTTATCCTGATACCACAGATCATTGTCGTTTAGATAGTGGAATGTATCGCGTTGGACCATTAGCTAGATTAAATATTTGTAATCATATTGGCACACCTTTAGCAGACACAGAATTAAAAGAATTTCGTAGTCATGGAAACGGAACTGTTAAATCATCATTTTTCTATCATTATGCCCGGTTGATTGAAATTTTAGCATCAATTGAACATATAGAGATTATCCTTGATGACCCAGATATTCTATCAACTCGTCTCCGTGCGGAAGCTGGTATTAATTGCCTGGAAGCAGTTGGAGTTAGTGAAGCCCCAAGAGGAACATTATTCCATCATTATCAAGTTGATGAAAATGGTTTAATGTTAAAAGTAAATTTGATTATTGCTACTGGTCAAAATAACTTAGCCATGAATCGCACAGTTGCCCAAATTGCCCGTCATTTTATTCAAGGAGACCATATAAAAGAAGGAATGTTAAACCGAGTTGAAGCCGGAATTAGGGCTTTTGATCCTTGTTTGAGTTGTTCCACTCATGCAATGGGACAAATGCCTTTATTAATAGAAGTAGTGGACACAAATGGAACTATAGTTAATCAAATTTGCCGTAATTAAGTTAGTTATTTAGATCCCCGACTTCTTAAAGAAGTCGGGGATCTAGTATTTTTATGATATAATTCAACTTAAACTGATATTACCCAAATTTTATGACTCTTGCTACTGCTAAACGCTTTACCATAACTGAATATCACCGTCTAGCAGACCTTGACTTCTTCACAGAAGATGACAGAGTTGAACTAATTAAAGGTGAAATTATCAAAATGGCTGCAAAAGGTAGACCACATTCAACATACAATAGACGGTTAATCAGAGAATTAACAACATTATTAGGAAATCTTGCCACTTTACAAGCTCAAGATCCTATATACATAGCCCCAAATAGTGAACCAGAACCAGATATAGCTATCCTCCGTAATAGAACTGATGATTATTTTCTAAATCATCCCACCTCATCTGATATTTTCCTAATTATTGAAGTAGCTGATTCATCTTTAAAATATGACCAAGAAGTGAAACTACCCCTATATTCAGAAGCAGGTATTTCTGATTATTGGATTTTCAACTTAATCGCCTATTATTTAGAATGCTACAGTGACCCATATCAAGATTTACAAGGTAAATTTGGCTATCGTCACAAATCAATTATCCTCCCTAATGAGTCCGTAAAATTGCCATCTTTCCCGGAATTAATCTTAGATTTAACTAAAGTATTTCCAGGGAAAAATTAAGTTATAAAATTAAAATTTGCAAAAATTGATAAAATGTGCTATTTTAATTGTGAAGTGATGTAATGGGATTCTAGTGAAAATTTACAATAATACTAGTATAAAAATTAGCGGCTGATATAGCCGCACCAGTATCTATGGTTCACTCATATTTACACCTGCTGCAATAAGGTCAAAATTATTGGGAAAATGGGTGTTATGATCACAGTCTGCCTTTTTTAAATGCGTCCCTTCTAAATTAGCTTGACGCAAATTCGCGGAAAATAACATTGTTCCGCGCAAATCTGCATTTTGTAAATTGGCCTCACTTAAATCAGCAAAACTCAAATCACATCCTCGCAAATTTGCACCGCTAAGGTTGGCTTTACTCAAATCAGCATAGCTGAAATCAGAGCCTTTTAAATCCAAACTTTGTAAATTAGCATCGCCTAATTCTGCTCTTTCAAAGTCTCTTTTTCCCATCGCATATTCTTCTAAAATCCTAGCAGCACTATTAATTGGTTGTTGAAAATTAACTTCAGGCATAAAACAGCCTCACAATTTATCTAAAAATTCTCATGGTTTAATGAAAACCATCCCAATTTATAATATAACGAATAAGTCAGAAAATAAATGTTCTGTTCACATAAGTTCGTTTTGATAATTTTTGTGTTTGCTCATAAGTCACTCAAATTTTACTCTTAGTCTTATATTCAAAATTAAGATGAAACTGTAGGCAATACTGCTCGGTTAAGCCTCAAAAGTCATTATATTGTAGGTTGGGTTGTTCGCGTTAGCGTTGCGGAGCAATCAGAACGAAACCCAACAAAATCCTTGATAATTTTCTTAACCGACAAGTATTGAAACTGTAGGGAACAAAATTTCTAGAATAGTTGACCGCAGATAAACGCGGATGAATTAACAAGAGGAATAAAAATGATAAAAACTACAATAGTGATTGGTTATGGAAATGAATTATGTAGTGATGATGGTATTGGTTGTAGGGTAGCAAATATAGTTAATCTTTGGCATCTATCTAATGTCCAATCTTTAGCAGTTCACCAACTTACTCCAGAATTAGCAGCAAATTTGGCAAATGTCAATTTAGCAATTTTTGTAGATGCTAGTTTGAATTCAGAATTGCAAAATGTGCAAGTAGAATCTATACTACCTAATGAATCTAGGATGATCATAGGACATAGCATTAAGCTTACATATCTTTTAGCCTTAACAAAATCTCTCTATGGTTATAGTCCACCAGCTTGGTTAATAACAGTACCAGGGGTTAACTTTGAATTAGGAGATTGTCTTTCACCAATAGCAGAACAAGGAATTAGTATAGCTTTAACAAAAATCATTAACATTATTAATAAAGGATAAAAAATTCCATTTCTCTTCCTCTCTGCGACTCTGCGTGAAACAAATTCATACCTTCATTCAGCAAAATACAAAATAATCACAAATTCATAGGAGTATGTATGGAAACATCTAACCAAAGAATTAGCAATAAAGTTTATGATATCGTTAATCCCCTAGATGCGATATTTATTCCCAAAACTGTAGCCGTAATTGGTGCTACTGAAAAACCCGGAAGTGTAGGACGAACTTTACTTTGGAACTTAATCACTAATCCCTTTGGAGGAACAGTTTTTCCGATTAATCCTCACCGTCATAGCGTATTAGGAATTAAAGCTTATCCGACTATTTTTGATGTTCCCGAAAAAATAGATTTAGCCGTTATAGTTACACCAGCACAAACTGTACCCCAAATTATATCTGATTGCGTTAATGCTGGAATCAAAGGAGCAATAATTATTTCCGCTGGTTTTAAAGAAGCTGGAGAAAAAGGTATCGCTTTAGAACAGGAAATTATCCAACAAGCACAAAGAGGAAAAATTAGAATTATCGGTCCTAATTGTTTAGGAGTAATGAATCCAACTTCTGGTTTAAATGCTACCTTTGCTAGTAAAATTGCGCGTCCGGGAAATGTTGGGTTTATTAGCCAAAGTGGTGCTTTATGTACAGCAATTTTGGACTGGAGTTTTCAAGAAAATGTAGGTTTTAGTGCCTTTATTTCTATTGGTTCAATGTTAGATATAAGTTGGGGTGATTTAATTTATTATCTTGGTGATGACCACCATACTAAAAGTATTGTAATTTATATGGAATCCATTGGGAACGCGCGTTCCTTCCTATCAGCAGCGCGAGAAGTGGCTTTAACAAAACCGATAATTGTGATTAAAGCTGGTCGGACACCAGCCGCAGCTAAAGCAGCCGCTTCTCACACAGGATCATTAGCAGGAAGTGATGCTGTTTTAGATGCAGCTTTTCGCCGTTGTGGGGTGTTACGAGTAAATAGTATTTCTGATTTATTTGATATGTCAGAAGTATTAGCAAAACAACCCCGTCCCCAGGGTCCCCGGTTAACAATTTTAACTAATGCTGGCGGTCCAGGAGTATTAGCAACGGATACATTAGTTGAAAGTGGGGGAGAATTAGCAGCAATTTCTCCAGAAATAATGACTTCTTTGAATGAAGTTTTACCACCGCAATGGAGTCATAATAATCCGATTGATATTTTAGGAGATGCTGATCCACAACGTTATACAAAAGCTTTAGAAATTGCGGCACAAGATCCCAATAGTGATGGTTTGTTAGTGATTTTAACACCCCAATCAATGACAGATCCTACCCAAATAGCGGCACAATTAAAACCCTACGCACAAATGTCAAATAAACCGATTTTAGCTAGTTGGATGGGTGGTGCAGATATAGCCGAGGGAGAACAAATTCTTAACAATCAAGGTATTCCCACTTATGCTTATCCTGATACAGCAGCGCGAGTATTTAGTTATATGTGGAAGTCGAGTTATAACCTGCGTGGTATTTATGAAACTCCGGTTTTACCAACATTAATTTGTGATGTGAATACTCGCAATTGTGCTAAAGTGGAAAATATTATTCAAGCGGCAAAAATAGCAGGAAGAACAATTCTCACGGAATTTGAATCTAAAGAAATTTTAGCCGCCTACGGTATTCCTGTGGTGGCTGGTTGCATTGCGGAAACTGTAGATAAAGCGGTTGAATGTGCGGAAAATTTGGGTTATCCGGTGGTTTTAAAACTTTATTCTCAGACAATTACCCATAAAACTGATGTGGGTGGTGTGCAATTAAATTTGCAAAATGCGGAATCGGTAAAACGTGCTTTTCAAAATATTGAAACATCGGTAAAAGAGAAAGCTAAATCTGAAGAATTTCTTGGTGTCATGGTACAGAAAATGATCAAAACTGATGGTTATGAATTGATTATTGGCAGTAGTTTAGATCCGCAATTTGGACCAGTATTATTATTTGGTGCAGGAGGACAATTGGTAGAAGTTTTTCAAGATAGTGCGATCGCTCTTCCTCCTCTCAATACTACCCTAGCACGACGGATGATGGAACAAACTAAAATTTACAAAGCTTTGCAAGGAGTCAGAGGCCGGAAAAGTATTGATATTGCTGCTCTTGAACAATTAATGGTTGAATTTAGTCAATTAGTTGTGGAACAACCTGGAATTAAAGAAATTGATATAAATCCGTTGTTAGCTATTCCTCCTACTCCTATACATCCTGGAGGATTAATTGCTTTAGATGCCAGGATAGTTTTACATTCTGCTGATATTCAAGAAGGTCAATTACCAAAATTTGCAATTCGTCCCTATCCTAGTCAATATGTTAGTAGTTGGAAATTGGCAAATGGCACACCAGTTACGATTCGTCCTATTCGTCCAGAAGACGAACCGTTAATGGTGCAATTCCACAAAACTCTATCAGAAGAAAGTGTTTATTTTCGTTATTTTCACCTAATTAAATTAAGTCAACGCATTACCCATGAACGACTAACGCGAATATGTTTTATTGATTATGATCGAGAAATGGCTTTAGTGGCAGAATACCAAAATCCTGATACGGAAAAATCGGAAATATTGGCAGTAGGAAGATTAAGTAAATTACATGAAAATAATGCAGCAGAATTTGCGATGCTAGTAAGTGATAAGTTCCAATATCAAGGCTTAGGTACAGAACTACTCAGAAGATTATTAGAGGTTGGTAAAAATGAAAAAATTGGTTGTATCTATGCTGATATTTTAGCTGATAATTCAGGGATGCAGCGCGTATGTGAAAACCTTGGTTTCCAAATTGGAACTACAAGTGATACAACTGTATTGAGGGCAGAAATTAGATTTTAAATGGGGTTTTGAGGCTGTATAGAATAAGATATTCAGAGTATTTGACCGCAGATAAACGCAGATAAACGCGGATGAATTAAGGGATTTCCTGATTCTGTGCAGCTTCATATAAAATTGGGATGATTCCTATTCCTGAGTAAAAACTTTTCCGCAATTTCTAATTAGGTAGCCGGTAATCTGTTACAGTATTATTCTGTAAATAAAAGCTACATAGCATAGATGTTTTTGAATTATGTAACCTATGCCAGCGAATTCCTGTCCTGAAAATGATGCGTATAACGGAAACTCTGATCCCCTTGACTCTATCTTTACTGACCTATCAGTAGATGAGGAATCAGAAGTAAGGACAGATTCCGGGTCTCTACCACCAAGCCGATTTAAAGGCCGTAGAGGTAAAGCTGCTCTAGTTTTAACTATAGTCTGGAGTGGCACTATTACCCTGCATTTAGTTTCCTGGGGTTCGATATTTGTCCTGGGACTAACAACAATGCTAGGTATTCATGCTTTGGGGATTATTTTTGCAAAACCCCGTCACCATTCTCAGGAGATAGAGGGAGATTTGCCTTTTGTTTCTGTGTTGGTGGCTGCGAAAAATGAGGAAGCGGTAATTGCCAGATTAGTCAAAAATTTGTGTAATTTGGAATACGGTAATGGTCAATATGAAGTCTGGATTATTGATGATAATAGTACGGACAGTACACCTCAATTATTAGCCCAACTCAAGCAGGAATATCAACAACTTAATGTATTTAGGCGTGATCCTGACGCTAGTGGGGGCAAATCGGGGGCGTTAAATCAAGTATTACCACTGACAAAGGGAGAGATTATTGCTGTATTTGATGCTGATGCCCAAGTGACACCGGATTTGCTATTACAAATAGTTCCGTTGTTTCAAAAAGATCGGGTAGGGGCGGTACAAATGCGAAAAGCGATCGCCAATGCTAAGGAAAATTTTTGGACTAAGGGACAAATGGCAGAAATGTTGTTGGATATTTGGTTTCAACAACAGCGCACTGCTATTGGTGGGATTGGTGAACTCCGAGGTAATGGTCAATTTGTCCGTCGTCAAGCTTTGGCAAGTTGCGGTGGTTGGAATGAGGAAACTATCACTGATGATCTGGATTTAACTATCCGGTTACATCTGGATAAATGGGATATTGAATGTGTTTTTCATCCTCCCGTCGAAGAAGAAGGTGTCACCAATGCTACAGCCCTTTGGCATCAACGTAACCGTTGGGCAGAAGGTGGTTATCAACGTTATTTAGACTACTGGGATCTCATCCTCAAAAACCGCATGGGGACAAGGAAAACCTGGGATTTGTTAATCTTTATGGTGACAATGTATATTTTACCGACAGCAGCAATACCAGATATTTTCATGGCGATCGCTCGTCATCGTCCCCCCATGTTAAGTTCTGTAACTGGCTTATCTTTGGGGATGTCAGTAGTAGGAATGTTTGCCGGTTTAAAGCACGTTCGTTCCGATCAACAATTTAAACCATCTACCTATTTAATGGTACTTTTACAAACCCTTCGCGGCAGTTTATATATGTTGCATTGGTTAGTAGTTATGGGTAGCACGACGGCGCGAATGTCCTTCCGACCAAAACGCCTCAAATGGGTGAAAACTGTCCATACAGGTGTTGAGAAATAAGGAAATAAAAACCATAAAGTTTGTAGAGTGAAGGATGAATTTTTTATCCTTCATTTTTTTGTGATGAATCTTAATATTTATCTTCTTTATCCCCACATCTTGTACACTACTTGCGGTTAAATTAGTAGTGCAGATGGAAAAGACGCTAAAGAATATCAAGAAAAAGATGTTAATAACGCTATCAAAAGAATAGAAGAAATTAAAAAGATTCAAGAGGAAGAAGAAGAATGAGCTATCATTACACGGTAATTATTCAATGGTCTCAAGAAGATAATTGTTTTGTTGTCAGTCTGCCTGAATGGGGGGAGTTTTGTCATACACATGGAGACACATATCAAGAAGCTTTAGACAATGCTCAGGAAGTCTTAGAAATGTTAATTGAATCTTGTTTACAAGATGGTGAACCCCTCCCAGAACCAAAAACTTTAGGTAAGTCTTTATCAGCAGCTTAATTTTTAGGAGACTTACACAAATGGTACAAAATTTCATCCTTCATTTTTTTGTATTGGCAACCAATCATCTAAAATTTGTTCTAGTGAACCAATGAGGATAAGAGGGAATATATCCAGGGGAAGTTGAGAGCGATCGCTTGCTTCTAATCTAGCATCTTGATAACATTCATCAAATATTTCTAAAATGTAAGGTTTTAAACTTGGACTATCTTTAAGAGAATTCTTAATCTGTTTGCGAAATGTCCTAATTTCCCCTAACCAATGTCCTTGATTACGTTCTCTTTCACTATCCCAACATTTGAGTTTTAGTAGATGGACAAGCAGCTTAGTTAATAAATTTTCAATTGCTCGTTTCTCACTTCTACCCATAGTTTCTAGTTCTTCTAATAAATTCTCTAAATCAACAGCAGAAAATTGTCCTGTGCGAAGTTGGTTAATGGTTGTTCTTATCCACAGGTAATAATCTTGATCGTATAAGGTTTGAGTTGTGGGTTGTGTTGATGTAACCATATACTGGTGAGGATTTTACTATTTATTTTATTTTAGCTTAATTTAGTGATTACTGTTATTAATTGAGTTGCCGGTTTTACAAACTTGTTTTATGCTGAAAATAAGAGTTTATAAAATCAGCTTATATGTCAAATTTATCCAATTATGCCAACAGCAAAGCAAAAGCTCGTTGCAATAACTGTCGTGGAGAGGTAAATCATGATATTCTTCATGAGATTAAAGTACCAGATGGAGAAGTATATTATTCCTCAGAGTTTTGGGAAACAAAGAGATACGCAGTGCTACGTTGCTGTGGATGTGAAAACGTTATCTTTAGATTAGAAGAAGATTCTGCTGATCACGGATGGCCTACATACTACTACTATCCACCATATATTCATCGGCAGCAGCCAATTTGGTTGAATAAATATAGTAGAAATGATGATCTGCAAGATATTCGTAGTCTTATGAAAGAAATTTATGCAGCACTCCATGCTAATTGCATAAAACTTGCAACTATGGGTATTAGAGCTTTAATTGAGCATATAATGATTAAAAAAGTTGGAGACAATCAAACATTTACAAAAAATCTGGATGAGTTCGCAAACCAAGGATATATCTCAAATGAGCAAAAGAAGATTATTACAGCAGTTATAGAAGCAGGAAATGCTACTATTCATCGTTCATATTCTCCATCTTTAAAAGAATTAGAAAACTGTATGGATATTGCAGAAAATCTCATTGAAACTATTTTTATCCATTCAAATCAAGCTAAAACTTTCTCTGAGAAGATACCACCCCGTCCATCCAAATCAAATGATGTCAAAAGTTAATGAGTTCGTTATCTTTATTACTCTTAAATGATAAGACAAAATTAATTACACAAAATTGGGGCTGAAACTCCTGTTTGACAAAGAAGTTTATGGTTAGCTGTTGATGTGTTTTCCTTACCTCACAATGGTTTGAGGCTTATTTCCTCTTCAAAAATGTTTAAGTCTCGTTCAGTAAATCATAAAATTCTGTTTCAGTGATTTGAAATTTCCCACCCAATGTAAGCCGATCCCAAAATCAATACTATTGCCAAAGCCCTGAAACCCTATTGATATCGTCACGATTTTATTGGGTTTCAGACATATTTTGGAAAATTGGCAATAGTATTGCAAAATAGTATCTAGACTTCAGCCTCTGTCTTAGTGTATACTAACTACAGCACTTTGCGTAACAATTAGGTACAAGAATTTAGGACATACAATTACATCAAATGGAAAATGAGCTATGGACTGTACTAGATAGACACGCAAAGTGCTTTAATTTAATTCTACTCTTAGAATAGAAGTAAAAATAGTAAATAGTTAAGTGATTTTTTTAAGGTTTTTATGCAAAAGCGTAAGTTTTTTATAGCTTCAACTTTAATACTCTGTGGGACAGTAATTTTTGCTGCTTTTCACCCAATTGAAGTGTCAGCAAATAACTGTGATAATGAGCGTTGGTATTTCAAGAGGTCTTGTGAGCAAGACAATTTTGTCCGTCGAACAAATGAATATGTTACGTACTTTAACACAAATCAGGACAATTTTATTGTCTGTGATTATTATTCTAAAGGAGTAGCTGTTAAAATAAAAGTTAAACTACCCAATCAAACTTGCTATAATGCATCTTCTTACTGGTTAGAGCGTCAAAGATTAAAAGTCAATAATCGCTTAAGTATACCAGGCTTTTTTCAATCAATTTGGGGAGATTTATTAAATTTGATTGGCAATATTGCTAATACTTTCAATGAATTATTCTCAATTATTTATTTCTTTAATAGACCAGCTAATTTAGTTGATTTGTTTGGAGCTATATTCAATCTTGGAGTTTCGATTATTATCTTCGTTGTAACTCTTATTATTCTAGTTACTTCGTTATCTTTGCTGTATTATGTATTATTGTATGCAAAAGGATGTTTTAAAAAACAAGAATAAAGTTATGTATAGTATTAACATTGAATTTGATCTATCTTAACCTTATGCACAAGAATACTATATAGCGATCGCTTATCCTAGAAAATAGATAAATACCTTATCTTCCTATTGAGGTCAGTTAACATGGATATCAGTGTAACTTTAAATGAAATCAAAGCCCTGAGTATTGCAGATAGAATTCGGATTGTACAAGATATTTTAGAAAGTATCGCAGCAGAACAGGCTTATCCCGATTTAACAACAGCACAAAAACGAGAACTTGATCGTCGGATTAGTGATTATGAAGCAAATCCAGATAATGTCATGACATGGGAGGAAATTAAATCGTCAATTAGAGGACAACAATGAATTATGTCCTAGTTTTTCGTCCAGAAGTTCGTGAAGAACTGGATGATGCGTATAACTGGTATCAAACTCAGCAAACAGGACTTGGTGATGAGTTTTTAGACTGCGTGGATAATATGCTAAATCGGATTTGTCAAATGCCAGAATCCTATGCAGTTGTGTATCTTGATGTTCGACGAACAGTGGTGCGACGTTTTCCCTACGCTATATACTACCGAATTGTGTCAAGTCGTGTGATTGTGACAGCAATTTTTCACAGTCGAAGAGATCCAAAATCATGGCAAACGCGAACCTAAAAAACAGAAGTTAATCGTAACAGCCTAATTATTAATTAACAGAGCGCGACCTAGGAATCGCTTTCTGTGGGGTTAAAGTCGGTAATGCGATCTCAAAGTCTATCAATTGGCATTATTCACTCAAATTCTTTGAATAGCTTCGTATGATAAGCCAGTTGATTCTGCAATAATTTCTATGGCTATATTTTGCTCTTTCAAAGCTTTAGCAACTTTCTCAATACCGGACTTCTCACCTTCTTCAAAGGCTGTATCAAATACATTTTTCACCTCTAAATACTGCACTAAACTCTTCTTATATTGTTCATAGCCAAAATCTGTATAAGGATTAAAGTATTTTGCAGCCATAACTACTCCTTCAAGATTATTTTAACGAAATACTCACTGAATAACTTTAGAAAACTCTGTTTAATATTTCCTGTATAGCACAAAAAATGGGCGTAAGTCTATCAATTGGCATGATTAACTCAAATTCTTTGAATAGCTTCGTATGATAAACCAGTTGATTCTGCAATAATTTCTATGGCTATATTTTGCTCTTTCAAAGCTTTAGCAACTTTCTCAATACCTTTCTCAATACCTTTCTCAATACCTTTCTCAATACCAGCTTTCTCACCTTCTTCAAAGGCTGTATCAAATACATTTTTCACTTCTAAATACTGCACTAAACTCTTCTTATATTGTTCATACTGCTCCACATTTAAGTGAGATATTTCCGCTATTTCAAACCCTTTTTTAAATATTGGTTCATTTAATATCGCGGGTATATGATTAAAACTTTCTAGATTCTTCAAAAAATACAGCCATTTATCAAAATGCGTTATTAATTCATTCTCTTGTTTATTGAATAACGGCATTTGTAGAAATTTAAAGTTTAACTTATCAAAGAAAATATCACCTCACGAATGGGGAATGTGGAATAGAATAAGGCTCTATCTTTGAAATGCTTGATTTTTGCTTTTTGCATTTCCACAATAAACTTATCACCAGTTTTACTTTCGCAATAAATATCAAATATGGCTTTACGTTCTGCTATGGTATCAGCTAGATTTTCTGGATTTTTAAAGGTTAATTGTTGAATTTGATGATGTATTGGTAGAAGTTGGTTGAGAAAATCAATGAGTAAATCTTTACTGCCTTCTTCACAGAACAGTTTCTTAAAACCGAAATCTGTATAAGGATTAAAGTATTTTCCGGACATAACTACTCCTTCAAGATTATTTTCATGAAATACTCGCTGAATAACTATGTATTTAGAAAACTCTGTCTAAATATTTCCTGTATACCACAAAAAATGGGCGCAAGTCTATCATTTGGCATTATTCGCTCAAATTCTTTTAATAGCCTCGTATGATAAGCCAGTTGATTCTGCAATAATTTCTATAGCTATATTTTGCTCTTTCAATGCTTTGGCAACCTTCTCAATACCCTTCTCAATTCCTTTCTCAATACCAACCTTTTCACCCTCTTCAAAGGCTGTATCAAATACATTTTTCACTTCTAAATACTGCACTAAACTCTTCTTATATTGTTCATACTGCTCCACATTTAAGTGAGATATTTCCGCTATTTCAAACCCTTTTTTAAATATTGGTTCATTTAATATCGCGGGTATATGATTAAAACTTTCTAGATTCTTCAAAAAATACAGCCATTTATCAAAATGCGTTATTAATTCATTCTCTTGTTTATTGAATAACGGCATTTGTAGAAATTTAAAGTTTAACTTATCAAAGAAAATATCACCATCTTGATCTTTTAGACAGACATCGCGCCTAAATTTAGATGTTGTATTTTCGTCATACTCGAAATCTAAAATGGCGATAAAATAGACGGGTAGTAAAAAGAAATTCCAATCGCCTTTTTCCGACTGTTCACGAATGGGGAATGTGGAATAGAATAAGGCTCTATCTTTGAAATGCTTGATTTTTGCTTTTTGCATTTCCACAATAAACTTATCACCAGTTTTACTTTCGCAATAAATATCAAATATGGCTTTACGTTCTGCTATGGTATCAGCTAGATTTTCTGGATTTTTAAAGGTTAATTGTTGAATTTGATGATGTATTGGTAGAAGTTGGTTGAGAAAATCAATGAGTAAATCTTTACTGCCTTCTTCACCGAACAGTTTCTTAAAACCGAAATCTGTATAAGGATTAAAGTATTTTGCAGCCATAACTACTCCTTTACGATAATTTTAATGAAATATTCGCTCAATAACTATGTGTTTAGAAACTTCTGTCTAATATTTCCCATATAGCACAAAAACCTAATTTTTCATGCCCATTTTCAAACGCTTTAGAGGTTGTTTGAAAAGTATTAGATGAAACTGAATCAAATAGTAGAAATTCCTCCCATCAATCCCATCGTCATAGAACATCGTCTACATCAGTTGACCTGTAATGGATGTGGTACTAAAACTCGTGCAGTATTACCAGAAGATGTGAACCCAAGTGGCTACGGAGTAAGAGTAGTAGCACTAGTAGCATTGCGATAAAGGGGGCTGTTGGTAAACTGCGATCGCACACTATTCTTTTAGCCAATGCTTCATCTAAGGTCAAGGCACATGTGAGAGGATCAGAAAATGTCTAAGGCTGGTCAAATAACTCACAAACTGCGGGAACTTGGGCTTCACGCGATCGCCCTTTTACTCCTTCAGCAAGCCCTAAATACTAAATCCCATTGTTCGCTATTTGCTAACCTTCGTGCCAGTTCTCTACCATTACCAATGCGTTCTACCTGATGACCTGCCAAATATGAGTTTATTTACCCCATAACCCATATAAATAAAGGGTTTCATTGTTTTTGATGCCAAATTTATATCAAATTCACCGATGAATTAACGTAAAATCCTTACGGTATAAGGATTTTAGGGTTTGACAAAATTATTTAGCATAGTAAGTACCGAAGAACCAAATAAAATCTGTTCAATTGAGAGTTTATACCTCTTTGCGTAGATTGACAATTAAATAACTGTTGTGTACACAAGTTGCACAATCAAAATTGTTATAAAGCTGACAACAACTCGATTTATTCCCATTTATTTTTTAAAATTTAGACAATTAGCATTGTTAAAACCATTCACCTTCCGCCTATTGCACTAAAATTAGTAAACACCTAGCTGAGTTGTACAAACTTTTGAAATTAGGAGTGCATACGTGCCAACACCTGCCAAATATTTGCTGGTTGGATCAGTTGAAGCTTACAGTGGCAAATCTGCAACAGTTTTAGGTTTGTCTCATCAGCTAAAACAAAAAGGTTTGGATATTGCTTATGGCAAACCTTTGGGTAATTTTGTCAAGACATCTGCCAGAACAGTAGTTGAAGAAGATGTCCAGTTCATTACTCATCACCTTAACCTGCCAGACAACCGCATTGCTCCCACTTTATTATCTTTGGATGAAATTACCGTCCAGAAACGCTTACAGGGAGAAGACACAAATAACTATCAACAGTTACTAGTACATCAGTATTCACAAATACCAAAGAGTAATTTGGTACTGTTAGAAGGTCCGGCTAACTTATCGGAAGGAAATTTATTTGGATTATCCTTGCTGGAACTGGCAGAAAAATTAGATGCGCCTGTACTCTTAATTAGTCGTTATCAATCACTGACTTCTGTTGAGTCATTGTTGTTTGCTAAACAGCAATTAGGTGAAAGGTTAATGGGTGTCGTGATTAACGAAGTCCCTCACGAACAATTAGAGGTAGTTCATACACTCTTACGCCCATTCTTAGAAAAACAGGGGATTTCCGTCCTCGCAACATTACCCAAAAGCGATATCCTCCGCAGTGTGAGCGTCGGGGAATTAGTCAAGCAGTTAAACGCGGAAGTCCTTTGTCGGAGCGATCGCCTAGATTTATTAGTCGAAAGTCTGGCAATTGGGGCGATGAACGTCAACTCCGCCGTCAAATACTTCCGCAAACGTCAGAACATGGCAGTAGTCACAGGAGGCGATCGCGTTGAAATTCAACAAGCAGCCTTAGAAACATCTACCCAATGCCTCATCCTGACTGGACAACTGCCACCTCCTCCATTTATCCTCAACCGGGCCGAAGAGTTAGAAATCCCGATTTTATCAGTGGATTTAGACACTCTCACAACAGTAGAGATCATCGATCGCACCTTTGGTCAAGTCCGCGTCCATGAACCAATTAAAATAGAGTGCATTCGCTCTCTTATGTCTGATCATTTTGATATTGACCGCTTATTATCCCAATTGGGATTCAATCCAGCGGCAGCATTATCATAAAATTGTCCAGATTCCCTTGATTTATCAGAATCAGCAGCGTAAATCCCCTTAATTACTCCTCAACTGGTTTATTTAAAGGTATTTGTTCTGGCAATGCTTCCCCAACTGGTTTAACTTCCTCAACAGTCAGATCAGATTTTTCGGCTGCTTCTGCCGCCAATAACTCCGATATCACTGAATTTGGGGAACTTACTTCTGGCGCACTTGCCATTTCGCTAGTTTCTTCTCTGGCAATCACCACCTCAGTTTGAGTGATCTCTACCACAGTTTCAGTTTCTCCTGTGATAGACGACTCGGAAATCACCACCTCAGTTTGAGTGATCTCTACCACAGTTTCCGGTGCTGTTGGTGGAATTACCTGTTCTTCCTTTATGACAGTGGGTGGAGTTGGTGCTACTTCTACCACCTCCAACATAGAAGATTGAGCAAAAGTCTCTTCAGACGAAGTTTCAGTTGTAATTGCTGGGGTAGCAGTTACCGACTCATCTGGTAATAATGATGGTGGCGTTGCTTCAGTTCCATTTGTTTGCAAAATCTCTGCGGCAGTTTTAATTACAGGCTTTTTATTCACAGTCTGCTGTATTTTCGCCTTAGCACCACCAAACACACTAGCAACAAAGCTTGATAACTGTCCAAATTTCTCTTTTACAGAAAACTTTGACATTTGTTCTTGAAAACTCACCTTAATTAGCTCAGGACTGGGGAGAGGAGTTTGTTGTCCTGCGGGGGCAAGTTGTCGCCGCAATGAAAGGGTTTGTGCCACAAACCATACCAACATTGCCACACTAGCTACATGACCTAGTAACAGCCCCCCAGTAATTCGAGATGCAAAAATCCATAACACTAAAGCGTAGAATAGTCCAACACCACTCCAGATAAAATCATTCTTGCGATGGATTTCTGGAAACAAGAAAGCTGATAGATAAATGGCGAGACTGCCAACAGCAACTACCAACGCTAGAAAATAAGCCAGCATTTTTTAATACCCCTTGCTATTTAATTCAAAGAAAGACGCTGTAGTGATATTTAGTGTTGTCGCCTGTAAAACTTGACTGTAACAATCAGCTAACCATGCAGTATCTTCAGCTTTTTTGAGTGTTGGGAGAAATGCGTTGAGTGCTGCACGGCTAAGTCCTTTACCCGTCTCTTTATAAGTCTCAATAGATTTATTCAGAGCATAATTCCACCACCAACGAGCGCAACTAAAGGTTTGGGCTAATAGTATTTGCTGTTCTTTAGATGGGTATAACCGGACTAGTACCGCTTTGTGTAGCACTTAAATCACCTCCTTTGATATATCTAGTTTAGCAGGATATATTATTCCTGATAAAAGTGTCATACAAATACATAATATTGGAAAAACCTCAAATGTTCTCTGCCCTTACGGCGATTTAGCTAAAATCAATTATTGATCTGGGTGATGATTTCTTCACTTCTACAAAAACTCTTAATATCTTCTTTAGGAGTGAAGCCAAAATCTCGGACTACCCTTAAAGAGAAAGGATCTGCACGAGAAAGAGCCAAACCCAAACAAAAGATTTAAACTGAACTATGACACTACAAAGCTTTGGTGTGATTGGATTAGCAGTTATGGGCGAAAACATCGCACTTAACGTAGAAAGAAATGGCTTCCCAATTGCAGTTTACAACCGCTCTCGTGAAAAAACCGATGCCTTCATGGCGCACCGCGCCCCAGGACGGAACGTTAGAGCCGCTTTTAGCCTCGAACAATTTGTCGCCTCATTGGAACGTCCCCGCAAAATTTTGGTGATGGTACAAGCTGGTAAGCCTGTTGATGCGGTAATTCAACAGCTTAAGCCTTTACTCCAAGAAGGTGATATTATTATTGATGGTGGTAACTCTTGGTTTGAAGATACCGAAAGACGCACTCAAGAACTAGAACCCATCGGTTTACGCTATATCGGTATGGGTGTGAGTGGTGGTGAAGAAGGAGCTTTAAATGGACCTTCTCTCATGCCCGGTGGAACAAGAAGCTCCTATGAGTACCTATCCCCCATTTTCAACAAAATCGCGGCTCAAGTTGATGATGGTCCTTGTGTAACCTACATTGGTCCTGGTGGTTCTGGACACTATGTAAAAATGGTTCACAACGGTATTGAGTACGGCGATATGCAATTAATTGCAGAAGCCTACGATTTGCTGAAAAATGTGGCTGGTTTAAGTGCAGCACAACTCCACGAAGTGTTTGCTCAATGGAATACAACTGACGAACTCAACTCATTTTTGATTGAGATTACAGCCAATATTTTCCCCTACGTAGATCCAGAAAGCAAGATTCCTCTCGTTGACTTGATTGTTGACGCAGCCGGTCAAAAGGGAACTGGTCGTTGGACTGTACAAACTGCTTTAGAATTGGGTGTAGCGATTCCGACAATTACAGCAGCGGTAAATGCTCGAATTCTCTCTTCAATTCGAGATGAACGGATTGCTGCTTCTAAGGTCATCACTGGACCAAATGCTAAGTATGGTGGCGACATTGGGGCTTTTGTGAACATGGTGCGTGATGCTCTCTATTGTTCCAAAATCTGTTCTTATGCTCAAGGTATGGCGCTGTTATCTACAGCTTCCAAAACTTACAATTGGGAATTAAATCTGGGCGAAATGGCGCGGATTTGGAAAGGTGGTTGTATTATTCGGGCTGGCTTCTTGAATAAGATTAAGAAAGCATTTGACGAAAATCCAGCTTTACCTAACTTGTTGTTAGCACCTGAATTTAAGCAAACAATTCTGGATAGACAAGCTGCTTGGCGGGAAGTAATTGTGACTGCGGCTAAGTTGGGTATTCCTGTACCTGCTTTTAGTGCTTCTCTAGATTACTTCGATAGTTACCGCCGCGATCGCTTGCCACAAAACTTAACTCAAGCACAACGCGACTATTTCGGTGCTCACACCTACAAACGTACCGACAAAGAAGGATCTTTCCACACCGAGTGGGTTCCCATTGCTGAAGCTCAGAAGTAAGACACTTTTGGTTAGGCTTTCAAGTTAATTCTTGTTGTTAATTTCGGCAAAATTCACTGTAGGGGCGGGGTTTCCCCGCCCTTCTAATTAATATCATCTAGAAATACTTGTTTATTCTCATCTATATCTAATTGTTGTAAACATTTCGCAAAATCTAACAATGATTTATTTTTTCTCAGAGTCTGGTTATTAATTTCAATATATGCTGCTATTTTAGATGATTGGCTTTCTTCATATTGCCGTTCTTTCAAATTTTTGGGTTTATCTTGGAGATTAGGATTATGCTTAATTAATATTTCGCGTTATAACTTTACTAAACATTCCTTGACACCATTTCCACCTGATTCAGCTTCTGCTATCAAATCTGTTTGTCCACGTTGTTTACTATTAGCGAATTTTATCCATTCTTGATTATTTCGATGATCAGCATTTTTTGTGAAAAAGCAGCATATACCCAAATAATCAACTAATAACCAAGCTTCAAGTTCTTGAACCATAGGAAAATATTTCACTCTTCCTTTAGATAATTGTGCGATCGCTCTTTATGATGAGATAATTTATACAATTTATAATAATACAACCATCCTGTTGCCAGATAGTGATAACCCTAAGTAAGCGGCCATTAGGACCATGCCACTGACTTTTAACAGTAAACTGAGTTCCATAACCAGTTGGGGTAACATCTGCAATTTCAGGACATTCCACAGCTTTTATTTTATTATATCACTCTTGAGAACTTCCCAGTTATATAGGTTATATCCGGCTAAAGCCAAATATCCTGATTTATCACTTTTAGGCTGATACACCAGTAAGTATTTTGTGATCTTAGCATCCTGAATTACTAAATTTGATAGTATTGTCAATACCTTGTCCATTTCCTGTAGGTTGGGTTAAGCGACAGCGCAACCCAACGCATTTGTTGGGTTTCATGCTAATTGCTCCGCAATGCTAACGCGAACAACCCAACCTACAAATCAAGGCTTTTTCTAATTTGGACAAGGTATTGATTGTCATAACACTTATGTATAATGATTTTATCTTTACTATCAAGATAGTAAACTGAGTATGAATATTCTGAGCAACTTAAATGATATAGTTAAGACATAAAAATGTAAAATAGCTAATATATTCCCTAGTTTTATCCATCTCAATTAAAATCCAAATAGAGGTGACAATGGTTTTACAATTAGTCAGACACCAATTTACAGTTAAGCAATTTCACCAAATGGCTGAATCTGGTATTTTGTCAGAAAATGATAGATTAGAATTAATTCGGGGGGAAATGATTGATATGTCACCTATTGGGACAAGACACGCAGGTTGTGTTCTATTTTTAAGTAACTTACTAATTTTGCTATTAGGAGGACGGGCTTTAATTAATGTACAGAATCCTGTAGAATTAGATGAAACTTCTGAACCCCAACCAGATATAGCATTATTAAAACCACGTCCAGATTTTTATAGAAATTCACACCCCCAACCAGAAGATATATTTTTGTTAATAGAGGTTGCCGATACAACTGTAAAATATGATCGGGAAGTGAAAATTCCTTTGTATGCAGAAGCAAATATTCCTGAAGTTTGGTTAGTAGATGTTAATCAAGAAGTTGTAGAAGTATATCGAAATCCTCTCCAGGGAGTTTATCAAGATGTACAGAAGTTAGTAAAAAATGAGATTTTATCAATTTTAGCTTTTCCTGATGTGCATATTAATGTGAGTGAAATATTTTAAAAATACAAAAATTACTAAGCTTATTGACAAAGTACCATTTTGATGTATGAACCAATAAATCTGATAAATGGTGTTGGGTTTCCTTGCGTCAACCCAACCTACAATAACTCAACAGACAAATACTACTTAACAGGGATAGAATCAACATCCACAGTTTCGCCAGCGGCAGGGGTATGATTAGCGGGATTGGTGGTACTATTTTCTACAGTCCCTTTTTTTGCCTTCCAACCATCAAGAACTAAGGAAGAAACTTCGGAAACAAATAAACTCAACAGTAAAACATCGTCAATTTGACCAATAATAGGAATAAAATCTGGAGAGATATCTAAGGGGCTAATTAAATAGGCTACAGTGCCGATAATTATCCACCAACGGTATTTAGGATTGCGTAGTGTGTTCCGATACCATGTATAAAGGGATTGAATTGAGAAGTTCATACTCTTAACCTCCAGTGATTTTTTTATTTTGGCAAATAATCATCTAAACTCCCGGTGGGAATAACCGCCATATTGTGTATAGAAGATGTTACTCCTGAGTAATTAATAAGAAAAGTTTGTGAGTCATACAAAACTCTCTAAAATGAAAATGCCTTGACTACTCGGAATGGAGAGAGGAAACCTACACAGTGGATATTTTAGATTTGTTTAAGAAGGGCGGGCCTGCTATGTGGCCTTTGCTAGTTTTATCAGTCCTATCACTAAGTGTGATTTTTGAACGTCTATGGTTCTGGTTACGGATTCTTGCCCAGGAAAAAGAAATAGTCAATCGGGTTCTGGATGCTGCTGGTGAGGATTGGGGAATCGCTGAAGCAATAGCTGAACAATCTATAAAACAGCCCGTTGGCAGGTTTTTATACGCACCTTTAAGCTTACAGAAAAGTGATCCAGAAACCTTTAGATTAGCGCTAGAATCTACCGCAGCCGACGAGATAGCGGGAATGCGTCGAGGTGAAAAACTTTTAGAAGCTGTGATTGCCCTTTCACCACTGTTAGGATTATTGGGGACAGTTTTAGGTTTGATTCGTTCTTTAGGTGCAATTCGCATTGGTGATTTGGGAACTGAATCTACAGCCGGTGTCACCACAGGGATTGGGGAATCGTTAATTAGTACAGCAGCCGGGTTAATAGTAGCGATCGCCAGTTTAGTATTCTACCGCCTATTTCAAAGTTTTGTTGTTAACCAAGTTAAAATTTTCAACAAAGCCGGCAATGAATTGGAACTGCTTTACCGTCAATATCCTCCCGAACCTAAAATAATTAACACAGACAGATTCTCAAAACGCACCTCTACAAATTTCGATTCATCTTCTCAGTTAGAATCAAAAACATTTATTCAAGAACCAGAAAATGAGCCAAATGATCCAATTGATAATTACGGGTTAAACCTTATAAATTTAGCAGATTCGCCCGATAACAAGGGTGATAATGCCAATTTGAACTCTGGAGAAAAACAAGAACATGAAAGTTAAGCTAGACACCCCCAGTGAAGACCTTCAGATTCAAATTATCCCCCTAATTGATGTTGTTTTTTGTATTCTGACATTCTTTCTCTTAGCAGCTTTACAATTTACCCGTCAGCAAGCAATTAATGTTGACTTACCCAAAGCTAGTACAGGCGAAAATTCTGCGGCTAATTCCCAAATCAAAAGCAAAATATTACCTGTAACAATTGATGCTATTGGATTAACTTACATCGAAAAAGAACCTGTGAAACGGGAGGAATTAGAAGCACGTTTAAAACAATACATCCAAACAAATCCAGACGGGATTTTAGTATTGAATGCGTCGCGGACAGCTACTTATAACGACGTAATTCAAACCTTAGACTTGCTGAGAAAAGTAGGAGGAAATCGTGTATCTTTGGGAATTATTCCCGGTTCATCTCAACCCGTGACAAATTCACCCAACTTTCCTACTCCTCCCATACCTAATAATCCCACCACCCCAGAAATTAACTCACCGGAAAATTTGAGGTCTTTACCACCGATTAACCCAAATTCTTTTCCCACACCTGGGAATGGAATTAATCCCGGTACTTTACCTCAAACACCTGTAACACCAGGAACAAATAATTCTTCTCCTCAAAATTAAAACCATTTTGTGAGAAACTTTCGATATTTTTTCCCCATATTTTCCTTAACAATTAGGAAGTTATGGGGATATTTTTAGGTAAACTTAGAAAATTGCATCTAGGAGAAAAATCATGAAAGCAATATTAATGACCGCATTAGGTAAACCAGAAGTTTTACAACTACGGGAAGCTCCCCAACCCATACCCACAAATAAAAAAATTTTAGTCAAAATTTTTGCTGCTGGTGTTAATCCCATTGATACTAAAATACGTCAAAGGGGGACATTTTTCCCGGAACAAATGCCAGCTATTTTAGGATGTGATGGTGCAGGTATAGTAGAAGCTGTGGGTAATGATGTCCAAAAATTTGGCGTTGGTGATGAAGTATATTTTTGCTATGGTGGTTTGGGTGCAAGTCCAGGCAATTATGCTGAATATATCATTGTTGATGAAAGATGTGTGGCATTGAAACCCAAATCTATTTCTTTTACAGAAGCAGCAGCAGCACCTCTGGTTTTAATTACTGCTTGGGAAGCTTTATATGAACGGGGAAGACTTGAACCAGGAGACAAGGTATTAGTTCATGCTGGTGCGGGTGGTGTTGGTCATGTGGCTATTCAATTGGCTAAACTCAAAGGTGCTGAAGTAGCGACTACGGTTAGTTCACAAGAAAAGGCTAATTTTGTCACTCAACTTGGTGCTGACAAGGTGATTTTTTACAAAGAAACTGATTTTGTTGAATCTGTATTAGATTGGACTAATGGTGAAGGTGCAGATTTAGTTTTTGATACGGTGGGTGGGGATACTTTGGAAAAATCTTTTCCTGCGGTGCGACTTTATGGCGATATTGTGACTATTCTAGAACCAAAAGCTAACACTGTTTGGAAAGTTGCCAGAAACAGAAATCTCCGCATTGGTTTAGAATTAATGCTCACACCTTTATTGTTAGGAAATGTGGAATCGTTAATACATCATGGGGAGATTTTACAAGAATGTGCTAATTGGATAGATGCAGGGAAGTTAAAAATTGAAGTTAGTCAGACCTTCCCTTTAGCGTTAGCAGCAAAAGCACACGCTTTAGTGGAAACTGGTTCGGTACTGGGTAAGGTTGTTTTATTGAATTAATCATTAAGTAGGGAATTTGTTGAGATTATTTTGTCACTTTAGCTATTTACAAAGATGGGATTTTGCGCAACTTTGGCAAATAAAAAACACAGTTAAAAAAATAAACTTATTATCTGCGGAATTAGGAAAAATCATCATATCTAAATCCGCAGTAATATTGTTTGTTTGTATATTTGCTATATTTTTATCTCCTGTTTCTACTTTTGCAGTTCCCAATGAACCCATAACTCTAACTTGGGAATTATTACAAGAACGAGTTAAAACACCAATTTTACGAGATGGTAATTTAACTGTAGATTTAAGAAAAATGGTGATTGATTTACGTCCAGAAAATGCTATTTTTCGGGATAATTTTTATCAATTACTCAGAAAAGAATTACAAAAAACTGGGGCGACGGCTTTGGGTTTAGATTTGAGTAATTCTGTAATTGAAGGTGATTTTTATGGCAGTGATTTGGGTTTAAGAACTCCTCTTTATGCTCAAGGAATAGCCCAAATTTTCACACATACAGAACAGGAACAGTTAGAAAGTTTACGTTCAATATGTTTGCAATCTTTAGCAAGAGCTTTTCCTAATGCTAAAGATTGTAAATCTTTGTTGAATAATCAGCCTAATAATTCTAGTAGTATTGCTGTATTTCGTGGGGCTTTAATCATGGTAGAAAGTCGTTTTAATGGGGAAGTAAAATTCCCGAATACGTTCTTTCTCCAATCTGTAAATGTTCAAGGAGCAAATTTTTTAAACCCTACTAATTGGGATGAATCTAGATTTGGCAGAACTGTGAGTTTCAATGGAACTATTTTTCACGCACTGAGTAGTTTTCGAGGTAGCATTTTCTTTGAAAAAGCCAACTTCCAAAATATTAAGTTTCTAGATGCTGCTGATTTTCAAGGTGATGTATTTTGTGAGGATGTAAAATTTAATCAAGGAAAATTTCAACAAATAGTTAGGTTTAATAGTAGTTATTGGCAGAAAAAATCTGATTTTTCTAGTGCTATTTTTAATAATCAAGTTAATTTTAATCAGGTGAATTTTCATCAATCTCTATTAATGAAAGATGCTATTTTTAAACAAGCTCTAATTTTTAGAGAATCTGAGTTTAATGAATCTGTGGATTTGCAGAGTGCAAGTATTCTTAATCAAGCTGATTTTAGTGATGTCAAGTTTGCAGCAACCGCTTTTTTAAATGTTTCTGGATTGGTTTTTAATTCTAATCAAGCAAAAATTTTAGGTAATGTTGGCGAAATTGGTAAAAAGTTGATTGTGCAAACATTACGAGGTAATCAAAATATTTTGCGGAATTTAAGTCAAAATTTTCGGTTACAACAGCAGGTTAGTGATGCAAATCAGTTGGAATATACAAAACAACGGTTAAGATTAATTGAATTAAGTCATCAGTTGGTAGCTATCAATATTAATACTGCTGCTGTGAATAGGTTAATAAATTTAGGTTTCTCTCCAACTCAAGCGGCGGAAATTAATCAATATCGTCAAATCAAACATTTTCGGAATATTAGCGAGTTACTAGTTTTACCTGATGTGGATTTGGACATATATAATCAGTTAAGTGAGAAAATTGTTGCTACTGAACCTCTAGTTTTGAGTGGGTGGGTACTTAAATCTTTAAATTGGTTATTGTTGAGTTTATTATTGTTGTTAAGTGGTTATGGGACAAATTTTTGGTTAGTATTTGGTGTGGGTGGTGTAGTTATTTCCTGTTTTGGTGTATTCTTTTGGTTAGTTGATCGTTGTCGTCGTTTGTCTCCTGTAGCAATTATTCCTAGATATTATGAAACTGTTTGTATATTATTTAGTTTTATTGGTTTAATATCTGGTAGTCTATTAGCAATTTTTCGGAATTCTGGTAGTCCTTGGTTAACTTTATTATGTTTATTTATGATTATTTTTCCCCTACCAGGGATTTTATTGTGGCGACTTTATAAACAAGGACGTTATCATGATTTAATGGATATCTCTTATTTTCGAGAAGATGGAACATTAAGACAGCTAAGATTATTAATTGGGAGATTACCCGTGATTCCTAGAAATCCTAGTTTTCGGGAAAGATATATGCCGCTATTATGGGATAGGCGTTGGAATTGGCTGAATTATTATGATTTTAGTTTGAATAATTTGGTAAGATTAGGATTTAATGATATTCGGTTACGTGATGAACATTTACCAGGAATTATTTCTATTTTGGCTTGGTATCAGTGGAGTTTAGGATTACTTTATATTATTCTCTCTGGCTGGACTCTTTCGCGGACGATTCCTGGGTTAAATTTATTAATTTATCTCAAATAAATTAAAGATCCCTAATTTGTTGAAAAATCCAGGGATCTTTGTGAAGAAGAATTGCAAATAACTATACATATTTTCCTTGATTTATGTAGCAACAAAAATTAATCTACTGCTTTAATCAATCCACTAAACCCATCAAATACATGACCGATTTGTTTACGATCATGATCGTCTAATCCTTCTTTTGATAATAGGCTAGTACCGCAAGGCGTTCGTCAAAAGTCAAAAGTCAAAAGCAATATTGGGCAAGCTTTTTGGCGATTAAGAATGGTTGATTTATTTACGCCGTGCTGTACTAGACATGAGTAGCTGCTGATCTTGTTTTGTAATTGTGCGAATGGAAAATATGCGTTGTAAGACTGTTTCCAATAATATTGGAGCGGAGTTATTATGATTTTGCATATTCTTGATCACGAAGTTTATTTTTTATCGGTTATAAAACTAAGGTATATTAATTCAGAGATTTTTGTATTAGCATCCCTACGGAATTATCAAAAATCAGTATCTGTGGATTTTGTGCATTTATCAATAGACAGGTTTTCGGTAAAATTACTTGTTAGTTCAATTAATTAGAAAGTGGATAGTTTATGACGATAGCTAAAATTGGCATCATTGGTGGAAGCGGGTTATATAAGATGGAAGCGCTGAAAGATGTGGAGGAAGTAGAGATTTATACCCCTTTTGGTTCACCGTCGGATGCGATTATTCTCGGAACTTTAGAGGAAACTCGCGTGGCGTTTTTAGCGCGTCATGGTCGTAATCATACTCTGTTACCTTCTGAGTTGCCATTTCGGGCTAATATTTACGCGATGAAGCAATTGGGGGTAGAATACTTAATCTCTGCGAGCGCTGTGGGTTCTTTGAAGGCTGAAGCTAAACCTCTGGATATGGTAATTCCTGATCAGTTTATTGATCGAACCAACAATCGCATTTCTACGTTCTTTGGTGAGGGGATTGTGGCGCATATTGCTTTTAGTGAGCCGATTTGCCAGAATTTGGCTGGGGTTTTGGGGGATGCGATCGCTTCTTTAAATTTACCAGATGTCACGTTACATGATGGTGGTACTTACGTATGTATGGACGGACCGGCTTTTTCCACTAAGGCTGAATCTCATCTCTATCGAAGTTGGGATGCTACGGTAATCGGGATGACAAATTTACCCGAAGCGAAGTTAGCCAGGGAAGCGGAAATCGCCTATGCAACGTTGGCGCTGGTGACGGATTATGATTGCTGGCATCCCGATCATGATAGTGTGACGGTGGAAATGGTAATTGGTAATTTACACAAAAATGCGGTAAATGCACAAAAGGTAATTCAAGAAACTGTGAAGCGGTTGAGTGCAAATCCCCCTGCTAGTGAGGCGCATTCGGCTTTGAAGTATGCGATTTTGACGAATTTAGCAAATGCACCAGCAGCAACTAAGGAGAAGTTGGCTTTGTTATTGGAGAAGTATTTGTAAGGGAATAGGGGATTGGGGATGAGGGTAAAACTAATCCTGCTAATTAGAATTGACGATGGCGATCGCCATATTCTGGATGTTAAAGTAAAATATCCTCAACTTCTTAAAAAGTCGGGGATATTTGGATCTGAATAGAAATTAGTCAGAAATGCCAGCATCTCGAAGGCGTTTTTCTAACTCTTCCAAACGTTTTAAGGCAGTTTCTTTAGCGAGTTGATAACGAGATCCCTACTTCCTGACTCGGTGATTTTCTAAACAACTTGAAAACTAAAGTTCAAACTCGCCCAATTATTGACATCCAAAACATAGGCATCATTGGTAGTAATATTAATATCAGTTTTGACTTTACTAGCATTATGTATATCTTGTAATATAGCTTGGGCAACTTCCAAAGGGTTGATTATGGGACTAATAGCCTGTTGATCTGTGGTAGGATATTTAGCGATAGCTGCGCTGGCCGAAGGCATCGCCAATACCGTGAGAGTTTCCTGAAACGGTGCTGTACTCAAAATAATTTGGTGTTGACAAAAAGTATAACGTGTGGGTAATAACCAACCAGAGACAGATTGATTATCTGGGATTTTCATAGTTTGGCCTGGAGGAATGAGAATTTCTATTAGTTGGGGTTTAGTAGGAGGAATTTCTGTTTCTGGAAAAACTTCCCAAGGATAAAAAGCAAAGGCATTTTGATTATTATTTAAACCCACTAAAATTAAGTATATAGGGCGATCGCTCAAATTTTCGATTTTATATTGCAAACGACTACCCACAGGAATTGTCGGCATAGCAATTCGCTCATAGCCAGGTGGTTGCAAAATGTTATCCTGACTAGCAATTCCCAAAGTATCTCTCACCATAAACACACGGGGGACAATACTCTTCACAACCTCTAAAGTTGCCCTCACAGGTAAACGGGAAGAACCTTGATTTTCTGTCAATTGCCACAATTTTGATGCCAACAAAGTCGAAAATTGCGGTGTTAATCGCTGTACTGCCACCTTCACCGCTTCCCCAACTTCCCCGATAGTATTAATAATCGCTTCACCACCCAGGCAAAAAAGACCATAACGGCTAGGAATTTGGGCAACTTTACCAAACACATAATCAGCGGTTTCTTGGGTGGTAACAATATTAGCAATGCGGCTAATTCCTGAAAAAACGCTAGTAGCATCTACCACTTCAATTCTTTCCAAATTCTCATCTAAAGCCACATTCACGGAAATATTGCGGGGTAATATGCGAATACTTTCTTGGACTATTTGCCCAACTTGAGGTAGATTGGTAACTTCCTTATTTGTCAATTTAGCTTTAGCTACTAACCCACTTCGTGATTTAACAGTTAATTCTGCCCCTGTATCCAGGATTAACCGAGAATTTACGCCATAATTAGTGAGAACGTGGAGAGGTAATCCCCCTAACCATAACTTGAATATTTTACCATCTTCTTCTATGGCTTGAACCACGCCAATACTTCTCAAGTTATCAATGGGAAAATAATCAATAATTAAATTATTGGGAAATTTTTTTGAGTCATTTAATAAACTTGGTTGTTGTTTTCCACCCAACTGATACATGGAAGTGGCAACACCAGAAAGAAAAACCGAAATGGTTTTAGCTGGGGTAGTTTCCCACAAATATTGAGTTAAAGCATAAGTTAATAATCCCGCAGTGCCATTAGAGAAAATAAATTCTCCTGCCTGTTGATTTGGTGCTGCGGTAGCGTTGATAATTAGAGGATGATTATTAGCTAATTGCTGATTTTTCAGTTGGGATAAAAACTCTAATTCTTGTATTTGTAAAATTGCTGTTGATAATTCTGGACGAGTCCGCACTCGTAAACCAGTGGGTTTTAATCCATGAGAATGATTGTAACTGGTATCTAATATTGCCGTAACTTGATTTGTAGGGAGCGATCGCAATAATAATAACAGAGTTTCTGTCAATAAATAGTTTCTCGATTTTGTGCCTAATAAATTATTCTCATCAACAGGAACTATGGCATTTTCTAAGATTCCCCTTCCCAAATTCACACAAGTCCCATAGCCAGAAAAATGGAAAATTACCACATCTTCAGATTTGGCTTGCTTACCCAAGTGATCTAAAAAAGCCGCTTTAATAAAATCTTTACTAGCTTGTTCATCAGTTAAAGTCAAAATGTCCGCTGCTGCAAAGCCACAACGATTAATTAACAGTTCTGTTTGCAATTCCACATCAGTTATACAACCCCCCAGGGCAGGACTTTGTGGATATTGATTAATACCTATTAATAATGCTAACTTCCGCTGGTGAGATTGTGCTAAAGCTTGGTAATAGGGATTTCCCAAACTCAACCACTCAGTTTCCGCCACTCCCAATGCCGCTAATAAGCCGCTAATCCGTTGTAAAAACCTACGCCGTTTCATAGTTAGCTATCATACCCTAGCCCATTAGCTAATATTAAAGGCTAAAGTCTGTACAGTAAAGTTTTTGATCTTAATGTGACATACTCCTACACTGGTGCAAGCATACAGTGTAGGCTTCTCAGCGACTCTTCTATGAAGACATTAACTGAGCTTTGTTTTAAGTCCACGAGAAGCCCCTCCGCAGACTGTGCAATTTCTTACCTTGTACCCTACAAATTTTACTGTCCTGGATGAAATGCTGGCTTATTTGCGCTATAGGACAAACCCGGAGGTGATTTATATTAATTAATATGTGCTTACTTGCTTCTATGCTGTGCAACAGAGTCGCTTACCAATAATCGCAATGCTATTGGACAGAGGCTTATCAGACACCAATAGGGGTGAAGTCAACCAAATCTATTATACCTTATACCAAATTTAAAATATTTTGCTCATTTCCTCCATGTCTTCCTTCCTCTCTACGAGACGCTACCACGAACACCTACGGCATTTGTCGGAAGACTGTCGTCAACTCACAAGCCTACGGCACGCTACGCAATTCATCTCAACACCTCCCTATCGGGCAGGTGTGAGGCTTATTGCTGTTTCAGCTAAACTAATACAGGTGAAATTTTCATAGCCCGGGTTAACTCAGCCGCAACTTCTGGACGAGAAAATTCTGGTGGTGGTAATTCACCCCGACGTAACATTTCCCGTACCTTTGTTCCTGACAGGTGAACTCGTTCCTCTGGACTGCTAGGACTGGTTTTAGTTGTGGCCATTTGTTTGGTGCGCTTGCAATAGAAAGCGTGTTCAAACTTCATTGGCACAATTCCCAACTCTTCAGGGGCGAATTCATCGAAGATATACTGAGCGTCATAAGTGCCGTAGTAGTCACCTACACCCGCATGATCACGTCCAACAATAAAATGTGTACAGCCGTAATTTTTCCGCACTAAAGCATGGAAAATGGCTTCCCTTGGACCTGCATAGCGCATGGCTGCTGGGTTAATTGCCAAGATTACTCTATCTACAGGGTAATAGTGTTCTAGTAAAATTTCATAACAACGCATTCGCACATCAGCGGCGATGTCATCCTCCTTAGTTGCCCCTACCAGTGGGTGCAAAAATAGACCATCTACAGTTTCTAAAGCGCATTTCTGAATATATTCATGGGCGCGGTGGATAGGATTGCGAGTTTGGAAACCCACAATTGTTTTCCAGCCTTTTTCTCGAAACATTTCCCGTGAAGCAGCGGGGTCAATTTGGTAGCGGGGAAAATGGGGATGAGTGTCACGTTGCAATAACCAGATATCACCTGATAGGTTGATAGAACCTTGGTTATAAACTACCTGCACCCCAGGATGTTTTAGATCATCAGTGCGGTAAACATTGATAGCTTCCTGTTGTTTGTCGTAGGTATACTTCTCGGTCAGTTCCAATACCCCAATAAACTCGCCTCTGGGGTTATCCAGACGCACCAAACCGCCTTTTTGTAGAGGGGCTGCTACTTCTTCGGTTACAGACAGTGTAATAGGAATTGACCAGACAATACCGTTAGCTAACCGCATTTCTGTGACGACTCGGTTATAGTCTGCTTGGTTCATGAAACCAGTCAAAGGACTAAAACCACCAATGGCAATCATTTCTAAATCGGAAACTGCTCGCTCATCAAGTTCCACACGCGGTAAAAAGTCAGCTTTGGAGAGAAATAGTTCTCTTTGTGCTGAGGAAGCAACCCGGTTAATTAACTCTCCACCGTGGGCGGCAATAGCATCTGGATGGTAACTCAACGTAATTTTTCCCTAATTGTTGCAAACTATGTACTAAGTTACCAAATTATTGGTACACATTGTTAAATTTCTGTGAATTTTTTGCCTTTGCCGGTCGGAAAGGGTGAGATTAGGGAATGGCTAATGGGGAATGGCTAATGGGTAAGAAATTTTATTCTTCCTTCTTCCTTCTTCCTTCTTCCTTCTTCCTTCTTCCTTCTTCCTTCTTCCTTCTTCCTTCTAAACTCCTGACTCCTGACTCCTGCTATAAAACATTACAAACAATTAAAATAAAAGTTGTGTTAAACCAAAGTTTAAACTCAAGAGAGTTTTCAAATTAGGAACTTCCAAGAAAAAAATTATCCCAATAAAAGAACCACAGAGGCACAGAGAACACAGAGAGAGAAGAAATAGAGAGAGTTTTTGCGTTACTTATTCCTGGTGCCTGATTCACTTTTTTAACCCTGAAACTAATTAGCAACGCCTAAATAATCAGCGATCGCATTGATTTATCACCTATATGTGCTATGATTCGATGCGATCGCTATAATATTAGGCAATAAAAGAAACAATGCAGCATTTCGCCTGATCTAAAAAAATTGCCAATTCTACAACTTCACATTAGGAGGAAGTAGCACTTTATTAATTACATGAATTACGCCATTACTAGCTTTAACGTTTGTTTTAGTAACTTTAGCGTTACCTACATACACTACGCCTTTTTTAGCTTTTATATTTACTGGTTGACCTTCAACTGTTTTTACAGCACCAGGTTTGATATCTTTAGCGTAAACTGCACCCGGAACTACATGATAGGTCAGAATTTTGACTAAAGTTCCTTTGTTTTCTGGCTTCAAAAGTTTTTCTAAAGTTCCTTTTGGTAGGGCAGCAAAGGCTGCGTCTGTGGGTGCAAATACGGTAAATGGGCCTTCACCAGATAGGGTTTCTACTAAACCTGCTGCTTTAATAGCTGTTACCAGGGTTTTAAAAGAACTGTTACCACTGGCAACATCAATAATTGTGCCTACAGTGGTTTTACTATTATCAGCTTTCTTGCTCATGGGCGCAGGTTGGCTTTCTGCAAAAGCAGGAACACTGACGAAAAGGGTGGTTGCAGCTACAGCGATAGCAAGTGTTTTACCAAAAATGGAATTCATGATTTCTCGCTCCCACAAGTTTTAGTTGAAATTCACTACCAAAATTGTAACAGAATTTAACAATTTATGTTCATTTGTAACTATTCTGCCAGCATTGTTAATAACTGTGCCTCTGTCAATTGGCTAATTCCTAAATTCTGGGCTTTTTCTAGTTTAGAACCGGCATCTGCACCCACAACTAAAAAGTCTGTTTTTTTGCTAACTGAATCAGTAATTTTACCACCTGCTTTTTGAATTAGGGCTTTGGCTTCATCCCGTTTTAAGGTTGGTAATGTGCCGGTAACGACAAAGGTTTTCCCAGCAAAATTTTGATTAATTTTCTCTACTGCTTTGGTTTCGGTGCTGTTGGCTAATTGTAAGCCAATGGTCTGAATCCGGGAGATTAAGGTTTGATTGGCTGGGGTGCGAAACCATTGATAGACTGATTGGGCGATTTCTGCACCGATACCATAAACGCCTGCAATATCTGATTGTCTGGCGGCTGTTAACTCTTCAACGGTGGTAAACTTCTCGGTGAGTAATTGGGCGTTGACGCTGCCAACGTGACGGATGCCTAAACCATATAATACTCTAGACCAGGGTTGGGTTTTTGATTGAGCGATCGCCTTCACCAATTTTTCCGCAGATTTTTGTCCCATGCGTTCTAATGCACATAATTTATCTGTCTTTAATTCATATAAATCAGCAATGGAATGTACAAAGCCCTTGTCTACAAGTTGATACACCAACTTCTCCCCCACACCTTTAATATCTAAAGCGTCACGACTGACCCAATGTTCAACCTCACCTTTAAGAATCGCCGCACAGGAAGAATTTACACATCTAGTAACAGCTTCGCCCGTTTCTCTGACTACCTGTTGACCACAGACGGGACAATGGGAAGGCATAATGAAAGGTTGAGTGTCAGCGGGACGTAGTTCTTTGATGACCCGGACGACTTCGGGAATGATTTCTCCGGCTTTGCGAACAATCACGGTGTCGCCAATGCGGATATCTAATTGCTCGATGCGATCGCTATTATGTAAGGTAGCACGGGAAACAGTTGTTCCTGCTAATTGTACGGGCAACATTTCTGCTAGAGGAGTTAATGCCCCAGTTCTGCCAACATTGACAGTAATTTTTTCTACACGGGTCGGGGCTTCTTCCGCCGGATATTTTAAGGCTATAGCCCAGCGGGGAAACTTCTGTGTAAACCCTAATTGTTCTTGGAGTCTAAATGTATTTAATTTAACGACAACACCATCCGTCATATAGGGAGAATTCAGCCGTTCTGTATCCCAATATTGGTAATATTCAGCAACTTCAGCAATAGAATGGCAAAGTTTATGATTGGTATCCACTCGAAAACCCATTTTTTGCAACAATTCCAAAGCTTCCCATTGAGTATTCGCAATACTAGAATCATCCAAACCTGTAATATGCAGAGTATAAGCAAAGAAATCTAACTGTCGCTGTGCTACAATCCGTGAATCTAATTGTCTGAGCGTACCCGCCACAGCATTACGCGGATTAGCGAACAATTGTTCCCCAGCTTTTTGTCTCTTCTCATTAATTTCCTTAAATACCTGTAGCGGTAGGAATGCTTCTCCTCGGACTTCGACTTTAGCAATATTTTCTAAACCGTCAAAATTCAAACGCAGGGGAATTGAGCGAATAGTCCTGACATTTTGGGTAATGTCCTCACCCATGACCCCATCTCCTCGCGTTGTCCCCCTGACTAAAAAACCATTTTCGTAAGTTAAAGCCAAGGCTGCACCATCAATTTTTAACTCAGATACATATTCCAGTTCTACGTTATTATACTGAATGGGTGAGTATCGCCGCCAACGCTGATCCCAACTTTGCAATTCTTCAATATTGAAAGCATTTTCCAGGCTATATAGAGGAATATTATGACGGACTGAAGTAAAATGGGTGGCAGGGCGATCGCCAACACGCTGAGTTGGACTATCGGGAGTAATTAATTCGGGATTTTGCGTTTCTAATTCTTGCAACTCTCGATACAGCCGATCATATACAGTATCTTCCATAATTGGCGCATCTAAAACATAATAGGCATAGCCAGCTTGTTGCAACAATCTTCGTAACTCTTCTATACGTTTTACTTCCGGCTGAGTTGACATTATCAGTTTCATAACAAAAAATAATAAGTGGGTTGGCGTTAGAAATTGTCGTTATGGCAAGGGAACAGGAAAGAGGTTTTGGGCATTGCTGGATAAAGCGAAAACCTAAACAAATTAAGGTTTTTCAGGTTAGAAAGAACTATTCATTGACTATCACTTTCTCAACTTTGAGACTGTTCTGACTTCCTTCTAATTCTTCCTCCTGACTCCTGACTCCTAGCCCTCACAGATAAATTTTTGTAGCAAACCATAATTATGACTCAAACTTTCACAAACAAACCCCCTATTATTATCGCTCATCGTGGTGCAAGTGGCTACCGTCCCGAACATACTTTAGCTAGTTATGAATTAGCAATTGATTTAGGTGCTGATTATATTGAACCCGATTTAGTAATTACCAAAGATGGTATTTTAATTGCCCGTCATGAAAATGAAATCTCTGAAACTAGTGATATTGCCAATCATCCCGAATTTGCTCATTTAAAAACCACGAAAATTATTGATAATGAAATTAAAACAGGTTGGTTTACAGAAGATTTTACCATCGCCGAAATCAAAACCTTAACAGCTAAAGAACCTATTCCCCAATTACGCCCGCAAAACCTAGTTTATGATGGCATATTTCCTATTCCCACCTTTACAGAAATCATTGATTTAGCCCAGCAGAAAAGTCAAGAAACTGGACGCAAAATTGGCATTTATCCCGAAACAAAACATCCTAGTTATTTTCAAACAATTGGTTTACCATTAGAAGACACTTTATTATGCAACTTACAAAAAATTAACTTACCTATATTTATTCAATCCTTTGAAGTTAGTAACCTCAAACAATTATCTCAAAAAACAGATTTACCTTTAGTCCAACTAATTAATGAAACTGGTAAACCTTACGATTTTGTGATTAATCATGATCCTCGAACTTATACAGATTTATTAAATCAAAAAGGGTTAAAAGAAATTACTGAATATGCCCAAGCAATAGGTGTAAATAAAAACTTATTGATTCCCAGAGATAATCATGGTCAATTACTATCACCAACATCTTTAATTATAAATGCTCATGCAGCTAATTTACAAGTTCACACTTGGACTTTTAGAAACGAGGATTTTTTCTTACCCTTAGATTGTCAAGCAAATCCTGAAAAAGAATATCAATTATTTTTTAACTTAGGTGTAGATGGTGTCTTTAGTGATTATCCAGACAAAGCTGTAAAAGTCAAACTCCATGAACAATTCATCATTAAATCGCTTAACCGCAGTTGCCCAACTTTTCACAGCTATCAATAATCTTAAGGGGGTGAAATAAATTTTTTCTCGCTGCCAAAATCTTTCTAAAACTTGTTTTCTACCAATGATATATTCTAATTCTGATACCCAAGCATATTCTTGTCGAATAGCTTGAGAGTATGCTTGATATTCCATAGAGTTAGCAGCTAAGATAGCAAGATTTTCAGCTTTATTAAAGAGAATGACTAATTGTAATATAGTAGATGTGGGGAATAAGTAATTAGTAATTGGTTAATTTTCTTTTTTCTGACTCCTCCTATTCAATCAGAACTTCATAAATAGAAATAGCTTTATCTTTACCTTTAACTTTGACGGATTCATCTACCAGTTTTAAAGAAAACAATTCAGGCTTAGATAAGCTATTCACTACTGATTCTGTAATCAAAATATTACAATTATATTGCTTTGTTAATCCCTCAATCCGAGAAGCCACATTGACAGCATCACCAATCACGGTGGAATCAATGCGGGAGGTAAAACCAACTGTACCCATAACTACTGTACCCCGATGAATACCAATTCCTGTAGCAATGATTGGTAATCCTTTTTTTGATCGTTCATGATTAAACTTATCTAAAGCTTTAATCATCAAAATTGCGGCTTGGATAGCACAGTCTGTACTATCATCATCAAATAATGCCATGATGGCATCACCGATATATTTATCAATAAATCCACCAGATTCATCTATGGCTTTTCCCATACAGGCTAAATAGTCATTTAAAAATGTAAATATTTCTATGGGTTCCATAGCTTCTGACATAGAAGTGTAACTGCGAATATCGCAGAATAAAATCGTCATTTTTCGGGTAGAAGCCATACCAACTGTAATATTTTCTATGCCTTCAGGGGCAATGACAGAAACAAATTTATCGGGTACAAATTTCTCAAATGAGTCTAAGGTTTTTTGTAATTTGCTAAAAGATATCTGCAATGTTGCTGACATTTCGTTAAAGGAATTTGCCAATGCGCCAATTTCATCTCTACGATGATTAATATTGGCACGATGTTGTAAATCTCCTCCAGCAATTTGGGCTACACTAGACTGTAAACGCCGTACGGGATCACTTAAATGTTGTGCTAAAATGTAGGCACATAACCAACCTACAGCCAATCCTATAGAACCTACTATTAAAGCCTGATTGACTGCATTATTAACAGCACGATCTACTTTTTGCAGAGATAAACCAATTCGTAAAACACCAAGGTTTTTACCTGCTATTGTGCGAATATCCGAAGCTACTTCAATTACTGGTTCACCTCGTTTAGCCCGTAATTTGTCTCCAAAATAAATATCTTTGAGGATAAATGTTTCGATAACGCGAGTTGTTTTAGAGGATTTTAATGCACTTTTGGTGACAATTAAAGGCACAATATTAGGAATGTATTGGTTTTGATATTCGTTAGGGGAAGCAGCCACAATTTGATTGTCTTGGCGGATATCTGAAACCAAGACATAGACAAAATCTTCATTTTCTCGCAAGATAAAATCTATATTTAGACGAATTTGACTCCAATTTTCTTCTGATAATTCGTTAGAGTATGTATAGCTGAGGACTTTAGAAATACTTTTAGCATCATTTAACTTTTCTTCGCGGTAGAGGGTATTTTCACTTTTTGCCCACACCGTCACTATCGCACCAATCAAACCTAGAATCAGTAAGGTGATTGAAGTCATAATTTGAGTACGAATAGAACGAAAAGTCAATATTTTCATAATTGTGGAATTAACTCTTCTACGAAAGTTACCCAGCGTTTATTTTTGGTTTCCTGTGAACAATCATCACCAAAAGCTAAAGTTATAGGACCTCCCATTTTTGCTAGGATTGGCTGTTTATCTTCACCCCATCTAGTGGCTAAAATGATATTACATTTGTTTATATCTGTAGATGATAATTCTATGGCTTCCGTTGTTCTTCGGTAAATTGGTGGTTTCCCTGTGACGACTACAGAAGCTTGAGGTTTTATCCCAGCTAAAGCAAGCACGTCTTTGATTCTGACACCATGTAGTTTAACTTTGTTACTAGGCCAGCGGACGCGATAACCTACGTTTTGATTAAGGGTAACTTGTGGCAATTTATCAAGTTCGGCTAAATTGAGTTGACGATCGCCTACTCGGAGTGATACTTTTTCTGTACCAAATATAATATGAGTCACATAAAATGCCCAATCTCCCTCATTATATTTTTGTCGAAGTTGGGGATACTGGGTATAGGGATAGATTAAATAAACCGGACCACCTTGGTCACGTTGAATTGGTTTATCATTTTTAGTCAGTGCTAAGATAATTGGGTAGGTGTGTAAGTCTTCTATTTTGACTGTGACATGATAAGCGTCGTAGCAAACAAAGGTTACTTCTGTAACTCCAGGGGGAACACCAAACTGTTTTAAAAGTTTAGATATCTGTATTCCTTGAAATTTAAATACTTGATTAGGGTTAACAATATTATTGGCATCAATGGTGTTGATATTTGTTGTAGCTAATTTAAGCAACTCCGGCCAACTCAATGTATCTGATTTAAAATCTGTTGTTTGACCCTGAATAACTAAATTCCATTGCCGCTGTGGGTTTTTTTTGGTTTTATCTGCTAGAATTTCCGCATTGGCATCGCTTGCTTCTTTCAGCCATCCTTCTAATTGTGCATTTGTCGGCTTTTTTGTACAACCTGTCAAACAAACTATACCTATACCCAAAGTTACTAAAGTCCAGTTTTTCCCAATATTCAATAAAATCACATTCAAAATTACTAGGAAGGTTTACAAAATGGTGTTTTCTAAGTTACAAGTAACACCATAGTTAGTTTTTACGCAATCATTCAACATTACTCAAAAAAAATGTCCCTTGGAAACAACGGACAACTAACAACGGACAACGGACAAATTTATGGTATTACAAGTAGAAAACAACACTTACGAAGCGAAAACCCAAGAAATTGCTAAACAGGTTTTAGCTGCTACCCAGGAAAATCGCTCATTTTTGGCTGCTTTACGGGATCAAATGCGCCTTGATGATAAATTACTCGATTGGGCTATGAGTAATCCAGGTTTACGGGTACAATTATTTCGGTTTATAGACACCTTGCCCGCTTTACATAGTAAATCAGAAATTGCCTCCCATTTGCAAGAATATTTGGGAGATGATTCCGTAGAACTACCCGCAGCCTTGAAAGGAATCTTAAATTTTGCTAACCCTGATTCTATGCCCGCACAGGTAGCCGCGACAACAGTGGGAACTGCGGTAGAAACTTTAGCACATAAATATATTTCGGGAGAAAATATCAAGCAAGTTATCAAAACCGTTGAGAGACTGCGAAAAGACAAAATGGCTTTCACCATTGACTTACTAGGTGAAGCGGTAATTACGGAAATAGAGGCGCAATCTTATTTAGAAAGATACCTTGAATTGATGCAGCAGTTGGTGGAAGCATCCAAAAATTGGGGGAAAATTCCGGCTATTGATGAAGCTGACGGCGAAAATATCCCCAAAGTCCAGGTTTCTGTCAAATTAACGGCGTTTTATTCCCAATTTGATCCTTTGGATGCCCAAGGTAGTGAAGCACGAGTCAGCAATCATATTCGGACTTTACTCCGTCGCGCTCAAGAATTAGGTGCAGCAGTCCATTTTGACATGGAACAATACGCCTATAAAAATATCACGTTCAATATTCTCAAGAAGCTATTACTAGAAGAGGAATTTCGTCAACGCACAGATATTGGGATGACAATACAAGCATATCTGCGGGATAGTGAACAAGACGCTAGAGATATTATTGCTTGGTTAAAACGACGGGGTTATCCTCTCACCATTCGCTTAGTTAAAGGTGCGTATTGGGACCAAGAAACCATCAAAGCTACTCAAAAGCATTGGCCACAACCAGTTTATAATGATAAAGTCGCCACCGATGCCAATTTTGAGGCGATAACTCAGCTATTGCTGGAAAATCATCAGTATGTCTATTCTGCCATAGCTAGTCATAATGTGCGATCGCAATCTCGCGCGATCGCAATTGCGGAAAATCTCAATGTTCCCCGTCGTCGTTTTGAAATGCAAGTGCTGTACGGCATGGGTGATAAAATAGCCAAAGCTTTGGTAGATAAGGGTTATCGTGTGCGGGTTTATTGTCCCTACGGTGACTTATTACCAGGAATGTCTTATTTGATTCGGCGGTTGTTGGAAAATACGGCGAATAGTTCGTTTTTACGGCAAAATCTGGAAAATCGTCCGGTTGAGGAGTTGTTAGCAGCCCCAATTATGTCTCACGCAGAGGCGCAGAGTCGCAGAGTGGAGGAAGGAGGTTTTTTTGGTGTTGCGGATACTGATTTTGCGGAGGAGGAGAGAAGGAAGAGGTCGAGTTTGGCTTTTGCAAATGTGCGTCAGCAGTTGGGAAAAACTTATTTACCTTTGCTAAATGGGGAATATGTGAATACTGCAACTTTTGTTGATTCTCTTAATCCTTCCAATTTTAGTCAGGTTGTTGGTAAGGTCGGTTTACTGAGTGTTGAACAAGCTGAGGAAGCAATGAAATTTGCTAAGGCTGCTTTTCCGGCTTGGAAGAAAACTCCGGTTAAGCAACGGGCGGATATTTTGCGGAAGGCTGGGGAGTTAATGGAGGAACGACGCGCTGAACTTTCGGCTTGGATAGTTTTAGAAGTGGGAAAACCTGTTAAGGAAGCTGACGCGGAGGTTTCGGAAGCTATTGATTTTTGTCTTTATTATGCTGCGGAAATGGAACGGTTGGATAAGGGTGTAATTTATGATGTGGTTGGGGAAACCAATCGTTATATTTACCAGCCGAAAGGTATCGCTGTTGTCATTTCTCCCTGGAATTTTCCTTTGGCTATTGCTTGCGGTATGACTGTTGCGGCTTTGGTTTCAGGAAATTGTACTTTACTCAAACCGGCAGAAACTTCTTCTGTGATTACTGCAAAGTTGACGGAAATCTTAATAGAAGCCGGAATACCAAAAGGTGTTTTTCAATACGTCCCCGGTAAAGGTTCTCAAGTCGGTGCTTATTTGGTTAATCATCCTGATACTCATGTGATTGCTTTTACTGGTTCTCAGGAAGTAGGTTGTAGAATTTACGCAGAAGCCGCAGTTCTTAAACCTGGTCAAAAGCACCTCAAGAAAGTAATTGCGGAGATGGGTGGCAAGAATGGCATTATTGTGGATGAAAGTGCTGATTTAGACCAGGCTGTTGTCGGCGTTGTTCAATCTGCTTTTGGTTATAGTGGACAAAAATGTTCTGCTTGTTCACGGGTGATTGTGCTTGAACCTATTTATGATGCTTTTGTGGAAAGGTTGGTAGAAGCAACTAAATCTTTGAATATTGGAGAAACGGAATTACCCAGTACCCAAATTGGTCCGGTGATTGATGCTATTTCGCGCGATCGCATTTTGGAGTATATTCAAAAAGGTAAACAAGAAGCAAAAGTCGCCTTAGAATTACCCGCACCCAGTCAAGGTTATTTTATCGGTCCGGTGATTTTTTCGGAAGTACCCGCAGATGGAGTTATCGCCCAGCAGGAAATATTTGGACCTGTCTTAGCAGTAATTCGGGTGAAAGATTTTCAAGAAGCAATAGACGTTGCCAACGGCACAAACTACGCTTTAACCGGTGGTCTTTATTCTCGCACACCTTCCCACATTGAACAAGCACAAGCGGAATTTGAAGTGGGGAATTTATACATTAACCGAAATATTACTGGAGCGATCGTTTCTCGTCAACCTTTTGGCGGTTTCAAACTTTCTGGAGTCGGTTCAAAAGCAGGAGGACCAGATTATCTGTTGCAATTCCTAGAACCACGTCACATCACAGAAAACATCCAGCGTCAAGGTTTTGCCCCAATTGAGGGTGCAGACTAACTCTATAACACACACAGATCCCCGACTTCTTGAAGAAGTCGGGGATCTAGTACCGCAAGGCGGAAGTCAAAAGTCAAAAGTCAAAAGTCAAAAGTCAAAAATAATATGGCGTAAGCTTTTTAGTGATTGAGAATGGTTGTTTTATTTACGCCGTGCTGTACTAGGATTTTTCTTATTCCTTAAATCCTGGAAATCCTGATTCAGACAAACTATGATGTTTTGATGTTACAATATAACATCAGGGTTTCCCTATATTTATGGGTAAAAAAGATGATATTAAGCAAGTTGATGCAATTGCGAGAGAATTTCGTATGTTACCGGAATTAAGAGATGATTTTGGACCATTTCTGGAGGAAGAAAAAAGAAATGGTTATGGAGGAACTTTAAATAATAGAGGTGATTTTACATATCAGGAACTTAGACAAAAAGCTAAAGAATTTTTAGAGGATAGAGGCTATTAATTATGACTCCTAAAACATCTCTTGCTAATTCAATACTAAATCTTAATCAAATTATTCAACCAATTATTGGTGAAACTTGCCATCAAATTACATTTAGTTATGGGGATGAACTACGGTTACATTTTGGTGAAATGATTGCCTATTCCCATCCTAAATTAGCACATTTACGCAAAGGAACTTGGCGACTTAACACTAGGGCAACACCTTGGTATTTAATGATAGGAAACGGTCTTTTCAGTCATTCATCTATGTTCGCAAATTATCAAAACGCTGCCGAACTTGCTAAAATACCGTTACAGTATTTGGAAAATAAAAAACTAACTAATTTTGCGCTTGGTGGTAATCATAGTTTTAAACTTACTTTATCATTTGAGGATCATTATGAATTGGTTTTAGAACCAGATTTAGAAGATGATTCTGGGCTTGCTTATTGGGAATTAATGATGCCAAATGAGCAAATTTTAACCGTTGGTCCGGGAATGTTTTGGGAATGTAAATCAATTCATGAACCTTATTAATCTGGATATTTAGATTCAGATACAATCTCAGTTTTGAAATATAATTACTAATTAAGATGTGTAACTGCGTATCCATGTCTAGAATAAAACCCTGCACGTTTTTATCTTAGCGCGAAATCCAAATACTAACATCCTTAAGATAGATACCGTCTCTCTAAAAATATGCAAAAATGAAGGTAGAAATATCTGTTAAAAACCACTAAACACCATTCTCTATTTTTGACTCCTGACTCCTATTCCCAGGGGGGTGAGACTATGATTGATACAAGTAACGATATAAGAATTATTTCTTTGATTCCCAGTGCTACGGAAATTATTGCCAAACTGGGCTTGTTTGATGCTATGGTAGGGCGATCGCATGAATGTGACTATCCTCCCGAAATCGTCAATCTTCCAGTTTGTACCCAAGCCCGTTTGAATGGTCATGCTAGTAGCAGTTCTATTCATACCGAAGTCAATGATATATTGCAATCTGCTTTGGGTATCTACAAAATCAAAGTGGATGTTTTAGAGAAATTGCAACCTACCCACATTATTACCCAAGATCAATGTGATGTATGCGCTGTCAGTTTACTAGAAGTGGAAAAAGCAGTTGCCCAACTTATCCACAGTTCACCGCAAATTATCTCTTTACAACCCAACACTTTACAGGATCTTTGGGGTGATATTGAACGGGTTAGTCACACATTTGGAGTGGATTCAGTAGAAATACTGGAAAGTCTAGAAGCCCGCGTGAGAATTTGTAAGCGTAGGCTGCAAGGACTTTCCGCTGCCGAAATGCCTAAAGTTGCTTGTATTGAATGGACTGATCCTTTGATGACCGCTGCAAATTGGGTTCCTGAATTAATTAACTTAGCAGGAGGAAAACCATTATTTAGCCTCACTGGCAAACCTGCTACTCAGGTCAAATGGGAAACATTAGTAGACAGTAATCCAGATGTGATTATTTTCATGCCCTGTGGCTTTAATTTACAACGGACTCAGCAAGAAGCAGAATTATTAACTCAACGCCCAGAATGGAAAAAACTCCACGCTGTTCAAACAGGAAGAGTATTTATTACCGATGGTAACGCTTACTTTAACCGTCCTGGTCCGCGATTAGTAGATTCTGTGGAAATTTTAGCAGAAATATTGCACCCAGATATTTTTGACTATGGTTATAAAGACACTGGTTGGAAAGTTTTGTAATCATTGCAGGGCAGACAAAATCACTAATTATTAGAAATTACTCAAAAGTTGATTTAATCTGCTTTTCAGATTCCTAATTTTTAATTCTTAATTCTGCCAAGCTGTACTAGTGAGAGTTTAGGAATAATCAAAAACTACACGCCCACCAGCACGCCAATCAACATGGACGAAACCCCGGTGCATTCCCCGTCCCAAACCTGTACAATCAGAAGCACGACAAACTTCAAAGAGTCCTTTCATATTGCCATCAATCGGAGAAAGGTCTAAGGCCAGTCCCTTGATGTGTTGGGATGCACGAGTGCCACCTACTCTCGCATTCTCAGCCGCTGGACGATAGCCAGAATTAATCTGAAGTGGACTTCCATAAGCCTGGCGAATTTTCCCAAATCCTTTAGCCGCTTTGATTATATTATTAACGATTTCAGTGGATTCTGGAACTCTGGTACATCCTTTCGTGAACTCTCCCCATGTGAGAGGGATACCTTCAACTATTAATTCCTGTTCATAAACAATAGTTCCATTTGGTAACTTCATGGTCTTGCCAGTTTTATTACCTAGACTTGATTCTGGTAAGACTGCTGCTTTTGTGTCTAGCACTTGTTCGCTAACATTATGTCCTACTGCTATTTCCAGTAATGCACCAGCAACGGATGGACCTAATAATTCAGGTGAATCTAACCATACACTTGCTTTAAATTTGGCAAATCCTTCTTGGGTTAAAATGCCTACCTTACCATCAATATCACTGGGATAAAGACCTTTACGTTTAAGTAGGGTTTGGATTTCTGTAATAGTATCAGCATCAGCTTCAGTCAGTTTGATGACTTGATTTGAGGACTGGATTTTGGTTAAATTGACAAAATCTTCTAAAGCTTCTGGCATTGATTAATCTCCTAGCATTGATTTTTACCACCTTTGCAACTTTAGTGAGTAGTATCCTAAACCTGCGGCTTGCAGTAATTTTACTATGATAATTAAATTATACCAATAGCTTCAAACGCTTTTTTAACAGTAGGGGTTTAGCACTGCTAAACCCCTACCTATAGAATTGAACGATTAAGCCATGTTAAATATATTTACTGATATAGTTACGGGTATATTTGTGTTTGACACCTATAGGAAAATATTCAACATCACCAGTATGTTTTAATTCTACTAAAGGTGTTTGATATTGTGGAGGAACATAATTAGCAAACTCACTATTCAGACGCAATAATTGAGTCAAAATAGCAGCAGTAACAGATAATCTTTTCTCTTCATGATCTTCTACTCCTGGTGCTAACTCTACAACCACAGATAAAAAGCGGTTTTCGTCTGCATCTTCCTGAACCTGTAAAACAAACTTACCCGTTACCCATTCTCTAATGATTGGTTGTTCTAGTCCGACTGTGACATTTTCTGGATAGATATTTGCGCCAAAATAGGAAACTGTAAAATTAGAACGTCCAAAAACATAAACAAAAGGTAATTGATGAATTCCCCGATGATTTTGTAATTCTGTCAGCGGATTAAAATCCCAATTTCCTAAAAATTCTAGCATTTCTGCATAACTAATTAAACCACCCTGATCGAAAATGCTATATCTAATTAAAGGAACTCCATTATTACCAGAAAATAATAAATTTCCATCTTCAACTTCAAAAAACCGACTGCAAGGATCATATTGAACTAAAGTCGGTAAACGCGACTCCCCAAATAATGCTTTAGCTGCTTCCGGTGTGGCTGCTAAAAACCGCCGAATACAAATACTAAGAGGGGTTTCATTCCCTAAAACTCCTGCGTCTGCTGTTCCATACATGGAAGCAAAATCATCATAGGGATTTTCCGAACCTATTCTTTCTCCGACTAAATTGCGCCATTCTTCACTGAATACTTCCCCTGCCATGACTAACTTAATGTGATATTGTCCCCACTGCATTCCATTGGTAATACCCGTATCAATGACATCTTTGAGAAATGGTGGATATCCTAATAGAACAACTTGCTCAAAATTACCGCCTAATTCCTGGACAATTCGCAAAATTTCTGTTTTATTATTCCCTGGGGTAATAACTGTAATCGAATAACCTTTAGCGGCTAAATGACGACAGCAATTAGTGGTAAACATTCCGCCCACCCAAGTTCCCAAGGTAAAACAAATTACTGCTAAACTGGGTTTAGTATCGGCATGAAAACTATCATGAAAAATTTGCTCGAAGCGGGTGGCTATTTGCAATTCGTCAGTGATGAAACGTGGCCAAAATGTGGGTTTACCTGTTGAGCCAGAGGAAGCAGCAATCATATCACAGCTTCCTAGTTTTCCATTATTACACAGTTGGGGCAAAGAATAACGGGAAATATAATTTTCTTTATTAATTTTTGGTAAGTTTTGGAAATCTGCTAATGTTTGAATATTTTGAGGACTTATGCCTCGTTCTGCTAAAAATGCCTGATAAGCGGGTACACTAGCAGATACATCCTGAAATAATCTCAAAGCTATTTCTTGAGAGTCAATATTCAGGTGCTGTTTGAGTTTGTCTGCTAAGGGAGTTGAGATAAAATCTTCTAATCCCAGGATTGCCCTTTGTGTTGATATTTGTGGTTTCATAAGGCTGGTTTGTGCAAAAAATTTGGCTGTTCTTTCTCAGAATTCTATCTATAAATGCAACTTTTTAGTAACCTATAGGACTTACCCACTGTACAAGCTCACCATCATATCAATAAACGAAATTGCCTCGTTTTCGGCTTTGGGAATAAAGATAGTGCCATTAATACCCTGAAACTGTGGGAATTAAGTACGGGTAAATTGTTGCGTGATTTTACTCAGAATACAGATTCAATTGAGTCAATTGTCTTTACTGCTGATGGAGGAATGATGATTACTGGTAATTTTAATGGCAAAATAAAATTCTGGAATTGGCGAACTGGTGAGCTAATCTCGACTATGAGAGGTGATACAAATTCGGTGGAAGCAAACAGATAAGCTATTTCTAACTTAAGTTGACACCAATGATTACTGTTAAACCCCTGCGGTACTAGGTTATTTTTTATTTCGCAAAAGTTTATATCGCACCCGTGTTTAGTATATAAAAATTTTAGCTGCTAAATGCTACGGGAACGTAAATTACCTCGTTGCTTTTGTAGCCATTGATAACTCTCCATTTATCTCCCCGGATCATGCAAATATATTGCAGTCAACAACACATAAATAATGGCGGTCATCGTTTTTGTACCCAGTGCGGTGAAGCATTACCTTTGACGGTGGGACAAGTTATTGATAATCGTTATGAAATTGCGCGGATATTGGGACAAGGTGGTTTTGGCCGCAGTTATTTAGCGATTGATCGCCAAAAATCCCGAAAAACTTGCGTTTTAAAGGAATTTGCCCCCAATGTTGTTAAACCCCAGGAGTTACAAAAGGCTAAGGAACTGTTTGAACGGGAAGCAAGTGTCCTCAAAAAAATCCAACATCCCCAAATTCCCCGGTTTCATGCTTCTTTTTCCGCCAAAATTGGGACTAAGGATTTTTTCTTTTTGGTGCAAGATTATATTGAGGGTGATAATTATGACCAATTATTTGAACAGCGTCGGGGTCAAGGACAGTCTTTTAGTGAGGAGGAGGTGATTAATTTACTACATAATGTTCTGCCTGTGCTAACTTATATTCATTCTTTAGATATAGTTCACCGCGATATTTCCCCAGATAATTTGATTTTGCGTCAAAGTGATAGTTTACCCGTATTGATTGATTTTGGAGGTGTTAAACAGTTACCAGCTTCTCAGGGTTTTTGGCGGACACAATTGGCTGTAAATGCGACTTTGTTAGGTAAGAAGGGATACGCACCAGAAGAACAGTTACTTCAGGGAAAAGTCTATAAAAGCAGTGATTTTTATGCGTTAGCGGTGACGGCTTTGGTATTAATGACGGGGAAAGAAGCACATTTACTTTATGATAGCTTTAATGGGGTTTGGCTTTGGGGTAAGGAAATTAAGGTTAGTCCCAAATTAGAGACTGTCCTGAAAAAGATGTTGGCATATAAGCCGAGCGATCGCTATCAAAAAGCCGAACAAGTTATCAAAGATTTACCTTTACCATCCACTTCATCTACACCACAGATTATGCAAACTTCTAACAATAATCCCAATCCCTATATTACTAAGTTGAAAACACAGGTGGTAGCGCCAGGAATAAAGCGCGTTCGCAGTATTCATGGTGGTGTCCACAATCAGACAAGTTTGTTTGTTCAGAAAATACCTATGCCAAAATGGTTGCGTCCTTTTATGGTTAGCTTTATTATGACTACGGTAATGTTGTCAACAGGTGCGGGTATGTTTGCTTTAGGAAATTTTGCAGTTAAGGGAATAACTTCAATTAAAATTCCGCAAGTTGAACTTCCCAAAATCCCATCTAAGAATACTCCTGGAGATGAAAAAAATAAAACTAATCGCACTATTCAACAGGTGTTTAGTCGTCTACAACAATTAGAAATTTCTACGGCATTTTTTATTACCACAGTTAATGAAGTTTTTTATGCCGAAAACCCAGAATTAAACAACCGCAAGTTAACTCAGAACCCCGATGATGCAGCTTTGAGAACACAATGGAATGGTATAGCTAATCAGTTATTAAATAATCTAGAAAAGGCTAATTTAAGTGAACCTGCTAGAAAGAAAATAGGTAGTTATAGTCAACAGGATTCCCAACGCTGGGAACAGTTAGCCAAATCGGGAAAATTAGGTAATTATAAATCTTTTCAGGATTTACGCGCAGATACATATCAGACCTTTGACCCGTTGTTTACCGGTCAGGAACGTGGGAAACTAAATCAAAAAACTTTTCTGCAAATCTGGTATGCGATCGCATCTGATAAAGTAGAAAATAAGTAATATGTAATAGGTAATGGGTAATTTGTCAGAACTGACAACTGACAACTGACAACTGACAACTAACAACTGACCAATGACTAATATATACTGTTCTCAAGGGCATCAAAATCCGTCCGGTAGTAGGTTTTGTCTCCAATGTGGGGACAGAATTGGCAGCGTACCGACCTCGGGAAATCAAGGTATTAAAGCGGGACAAACTTTAGGCGATCGCTATGTTATTATTCGACAAATTGGTCAAGGAGGATTTGGTAAAACCTACTTAGCAGAAGACCTGAACCGCTTTCGAGAAGCTTGTGTTTTAAAAGAATTTTCTCCCCAGGTACAAACTCCCTACATTGTCCAAAAAGCCGAAGAACTTTTTCAGCGAGAAGCAAGTGTACTTTACAAATTACAACATCCTCAAATTCCCCGATTTCGGGAACTATTACGCATCAACTTACAAGGGAAAGAAAGTCTTTTTCTAGTTCAAGATTATATAGATGGTGAAACTTATAATTCCTTATTAAATAGTCGGCAAAAACAGGGCTTAAAATTTAGAGAAATAGAAATCCGCCAATTATTACAGCAAATTTTACCAGTATTAGAATATATTCACGCCCTGGGGGTTATTCATCGTGATATTTCTCCTGATAATTTAATGCTTCGGAGTAGTGATAAATTACCAGTATTAATTGATTTTGGAGGTGTTAAACAAGTAGCCGCCACCGTCGCCTCTCAATATTACCAAACAGGGGGAATAGCATCTCCCACAAATGGCACTTTGTTAGGAAAAATAGGATTTGCACCCCCAGAACAGATGCAAACTGGTATGGTGTCCACCCACAGTGACCTATATGCTTTAGCCGTCACAACGTTAGTTTTACTGACAGGTAAACAACCCCAAGAATTAATTGATACTTATAATTTTAGTTGGCAATGGCGACGGGAAATCAGCCTCAGTTCCGCACTTGGACAAATCATAGACAAAATGTTATCACCAATTGCGAGCGATCGCTATCAAACAGCCCGTCAACTTCTCCAAGTCCTCAACCCTCAATATGTTAGCTATCCGCAAACGCAACCCCCCACATCTGCTACAGTTGCTATTTCTCCCCCGAAAATCCCCGTTCCTGAACCCGTGATGATTCCCACTCCTCCCCAACCAGGTATTTGGACAGGAAAAAATGTTTTGATTCTCGTTTTTTTCCTGACTATTGGGAGTTATTTATATTGGCAAAAACTTAAAACCCCTACCAACAATTTACAGGGAAATAACCCGATAATTGTACCCAGTCCCCATTCCACCGAAACAGCAAAAACAGAAGTAACTTTTTCACCAGAAGAAAGACAACGCAAACAAAAATTGAGCGATCGCCGTGAAGAATTAGATATAAATTATCAATTTTATGTTAAACTTGTGAACCAACTTTTCCGGGAAAAATATCCCAATTTAAAGGGGCGTATTCTTAGTGATAATCCAGAAGATGAAAATTTAAGGGCAGAATGGGATCAAACCGCCGCCGAAGTCCTAGAGAAGCTATTAGCCATCACTTCTGACTCCCGCCGCCAACTGGGAAATTATACTGGAGATGAACGCACCACATGGAAAGCCCAAGTCAATCAAATCAACGTTAGTAGTCGGTCTTTATATGATTTAGGTGATGCAGCTTTTTTCAGTGAATTTCCCGAACAAAAGAGTAAAAGTTTTATTAAACAACCCATTGGACAAGTTTGGTACGCATTTGTCAATGATCAACTTAACGCCATTCTTGACAAAAGCATATTGGAAACAATAGTCTTTCCTGAAGGCACTACAGGTAAAACAGTGAGTGGAACTCTCCAACCAGGAAAAGGTAAAGTTTTTATTGTTGGACTAGCCAAAGATCAAAATATGGAAGTGAAACTAGAAGCAAATTCCAAAGTTTTACTCTCAATTTATTCCCCCTCTGGGAAAAACCCATTACTACAAGACTCTCAAGCACGGACGATATCTGCAACATTACCAGAAAAAGGATTTTATGAATTTGTTGTTGTTTCCACAGCCTCAGAATCCGTAGATTATCAACTCACCCTAACCGCAGAAAATCCCCCAGAACCCGAACCAATAGAAGAACCAACAGAAGAACCAACTCCCACAGAAACACCCACACCCGAAAGTAATTAAGCAAGGAAAATTAATTATATAAAAGATTTGGATTTAATGTAGGGGTAGTGCCCCCGTGCCTACCCCGTTATTTGTGG
>NZ_AP018316.1:3220111-3239023 GCF_002368115.1 Dolichospermum compactum NIES-806
TCTATTAAATTACCCCGTTATTTGTGGCAACCACAGAGGGTTTGCCCCTACTATACTCTATTAAATTACCCCGTTATTTGTGGCAACCACAGGGGGTTTGCCCCTACTTATACTCTATTAAATTACCCCGTTATTTGGGGCAACCACAGGGGGTTTGCCCCTACTTATACTCTATTAAATTACCAAGTTGGATCACTAAAAAGATGCACCGTCAACTTCTCCTTTCCCGGTGGAACTGCGGTAATACAAGCCCGAATAACTTCCCCATCATCTAACTCTACAGTACAAGCGTGACAAGTCCCCATCAGGCAACCCGTAGGAATTGATACCCCAGCCCGTTCCGCCACATCTAACAACGGTTCTCCTACTTCAGCATTTACAGTAATATCATCTGGTAAAAAATTAATTTGCATTATGAAACGGGTTTTTATTGCTTAAAAAATAGTTAAAAAGAGTAATTACGAATTATGCCCTTAATCATCTTGACACAAAGTGCGGTAACTTTGCTCTCCATAGCCATTTTTTCTAGTCATATTTGCATTGTACAGTAAATAATCTTTTAAAATATGGCAATTACTTTTCAATAAACTTTCTAATGTAATATCTGACAACTTGCGTAAAATTACATTATCTTTATCACTACCAGCAGCCAATATTTGACCATCTGGACTAAAACTAACACTACTCAACTCTTCAGAATCACCTTTTAACATCATCAATAAAACACCTTCTCGATTCCACAACCTGAGTTTATTATCACTGCTTACTGCTAGAGTTTGACCATCTGGACTAAAGTTAACACTAATAAAACCATCACCATACCCCATCAGAGTTTTTTGTAATATACCATTCTCACCCCAAATTTTAACCGTACTATCAAGACTAACTGAAGCTAATAATTTACCATCAGGCGACCATGCTACACCATTTACCCTGCGAGTATGACCAGTTAAATTTTTGATAACTTCCCCATTCCTTGCCCATATTTTTACTGATTTATCATCACTAGCAGAGGCTAAAAATTTACCATTAGGACTAAAACTCACCCAATTAACAGCATCAGTATGGCCATTTAAAGTTTTGAGTAAAGTCCCATCTCGACTCCATAATGTAATTGTTTTATCCTTACTAGCAGAGGCGATAATTTTACCATCAGGCGACCACGCCACAGCTAAAACTATATCAGTATGACCATTTAAAGTTTTGAGTAAAGTCCCATCTCGATTCCATAATTTAATTGTTTTATCCTTACTAGCAGAGGCAATAATTCTACCATCAGGCGACCACGCTACACCCCACACTTGATCATTGTGACCCGTGAATATTTTTAGTAATTTACCATCTCGATTCCAGATTTTTATTGTTTTATCCAGACAACCACCAACAATAGCATTACTATCAGGACTAAAACTAATACTTGTCACCCAATCATCATTAGTTTGGGGATGATGCAAAGTCAGACTATCCCAACGCCATAAAATAATATTTTTATCCCTACCAGCAGATGTTAGAGTTAGTCCATCAGGGCTAAAATTGACACTATTTACCCAACTATTATGTCCTCTCAGAGTTTCTATTAAATTACCATCAAGACTCCAAATTTTAATTGTTTCATCCATACTCGCAGATGCCAGAGTATGTCCATCATTACTAAAATCAACACTAATAACACCGCTGCTGTGTCCAGAAAGAGTTTTGAGTAATTGACCTTTTCGACTCCATAATCTGATTTTTTTATCCATACTAGCAGAAGCAATAATTTCACTATTAGGAGACCAATCTATAGCGACAACAGCATCTTTATATCCCGACAAAGTTTTGAGTAACTGACCTTCTCGACTCCACAATTTTATTGTTTTGTCAGCACTACTAGAAGCAAGGATTTTACCATCATGTGACCAAGCTACAGCTAAAACAGCATCTTTATGACCTACTAAAGTTTTTAGTAGCTTACCTTCTTGACTCCACAATTTTATAGTCTGATCTGTACTAGCAGATGCGATAATTTTTTCATGAGGATGAAAACTCACACTATTTACTACAGATGTATGACCGAGTAAGGTTTTTAGGAGTTTACCTTTTTGATTCCACAGTTTAATTGTTTTGTCTTGACTAGCAGAAGCTAACATTTGACTATTAGGGGACCAAGAGATACTATTTACCACATCATCATGTCCTGATAAAGTCCTCACTAAAATTCCATTAGGACTCCAAAGATTAATTGTTGTATCTGCACTAGCTGAAGCTAGTAAAGATTTATCAGCACTAAATGTCACCATTCTCACCCCCGATAAATGACCTTCTAGACGGTTACGTTGTTTAACTCCATAAACCGCTTGATATAGTGCAGTTAATACCCTTTCTTGAGTAAAAGTATTTCTCCATAGAGTTTTTTTTAATTTTCTCCCGGCTTTTAAACTTTCTTTAAGAGCATCAATACCTTTTTCAGAAGTAAATAAAGCCTCACTGGACGCAGTTAGAGTTTTCATTTCACTATCTGTAGACGTAATCAAAGAAGTAGTTAAGCCAAACATAGCAATAATAGAAGCTGTTAAGGCTATTTTTAGGGCAACATTTAATTTAATTGCACCTAAACGTTGTTTTTCCTGACTATCGGCTAATTTTGCAATCAACTCTTTTTCTTTTAATTCTGTTCGCAAATGTTGAATTTCTGTTTGACTTTCTTCTTCTCGCTTGCGTAATTCTCGTAATTCTGACAGTAAATTATCTCCTTGGGGATGGTGGATATGTTCTAAATTAAAACCGGTTTGATTTTTTCTTAATTCACTTTTAAGACGTTCAATTTCTTGATAACTATTTCTAACTTTATCCCGTAATGTATTAATTTGATTTTTTCTTAATTCACTTTTAAGATGTTCAATTTCTTGATAACTATTTCTAACTTTATCCCGTAATGTATTAATTTGTATTTGTAATCCAGATTCTTGTTGTTGTAAATAACGGATTAAGCTGACTAAATAATCATGAATTAATTGATAGCGTTCAGGAACATTGGGAAATATCACAACTAACCCAGAGCGAATTAAAATATCTAAAATCAACTCTAATTTATTAGGGTCTTCTAAATCTGAGAGTTCTAATCTTAATTCTGCACGGGTTTTAAAAGGTCTTTTATTATTATTATCTGTTAATAAGTATAAAACTAGGAGAGCAGCCCGTTCGTTTTCTTTTCCACATTCTTTAATTAATTCTTGAATATATGTTTGAATTAACTTATTGGGACGATAGGGTTCATACTGTGCAAGAGTAGTAATATATTTATTTTGTAATTGCACGCCTACCAGTTGCAATTCTATCGGACGAATTTCACCCATTTCTGAAGACAAATCCGCAACTAAAGCATCAATTAAATCTGGTTCTAATTTGAGTTGGGATTGATAATGTGAACGTTCAGTTAATTTTTGAATGGTTTTTCTGGCATTTTCAGGAGAAAAGTTATTCAGTTGATAACGAATATTTTTATCAAGAATATTATTATTAATTGCATCAATTGATGAGAGATATCTAAAATCTAGAAGGCGATGTAAATAATCTTCCCGCAAAGTTAAAATAACTTTCACAAAAGATATACCTAAACAATTACTAATAAATAGATCAAATGCTTGTTTTTCATGAAAATCTGTATAACCAAAGAAAAATTCTTCAAATTGGTCAAAAATTAAAACTGTAATTAAATGATTATCTGCATTTTCTCGTAATTGTTGTAAAATGTCATTAGCAGTTATCAGAGGACAAAAATTAGATCGAGATTCTGTTTCAATGGCTGATGATTTCCCCATTTCTAACATAGCTTTGGTAAAAGATTTTCCTAATTCTCCTAACCAATCTGTATAAACTTGGAGGACAACTGGTACAGCAATTTGATCACCAATAGCGCGGTTTTGTAGTGCGGGAACTAAGCCAGACGTAACGATAGAACTTTTACCAACACCTGACTGTCCATGAATAACTATTAATTTTTGGTCTGCACGACTAATTCGGCCAATTAAGCGATTAACATCAGATTCTCTACCAGAAGCGGCAATTTCTAAGGCTATAGTATTACTACTAAATGTAGATATTAAAGTGGGGTTGGTGACTTGTCTTTGAGGTTGTAACCGTCCAGCCCCAATAAAGGAGACAAAACCATATTGTTGTTCTACAGAATGGAGTTTTTGTTTAATAATATAGGCTTGAAGATAGTGTCCTATTTGAAAGTATAATAATCTTAAATTATGTAATAAGCGAATGTAACGATGAGGATCATATTGATGTTCACTGTTCTCTAAAGCTGATGATAGTTGTTGAGATGCTGTATTTATATATTTTTCTGCTACCGTTATTTTTCCTAGATGATTGATGGCTTTGGCTAAAGTTAATAAATAAATTTGTTCTAATATCAGAGGAAATAAATAATTATTTGATTCTGGGTGATTTTTTGCTGTTTCTAATTGTAGTAGTGATATATGCCCTAAAATACTAGCTTGTATCCAGTTTGAATTATGTACGGCTACCTGTGCTAAAAAACCATAATCACAAGCTAATTGAATTTTCCTCCCATATATTTGATGTAATTCTAGGGATTTTTTAGCGACAAATTCTAATGCTGCCCATGATTTTAAACTATATAAGACTTCTAATAATTGATCAATAAACTCTGAAACTAAATCTATCCGTCCAGCAATTTCAAATGTTTGTAAACATTGCTGAAAATATGTTTTGGCTGATTGCCAATATGTTTCTCTTGATTTGGGGTTTTGTTCGGCAAGACGACAGCAACATAATCCAATATAAAATAATAAAATTGACTGTTTTAAAAGATCAGCACAAGATGAATGAGATAATCCTGCTGTTATATCGGTTGCATATTCTGTCAGTTCTAAATCTTCTTGATGATGCCAAAAACGCAGACTTTTCTGAAAGTTATTTAAGGCAGAATCAATCCGATTATTGACATAATCATCTATACCAAAAATAAATTCTAACCTAGCATTTAATTCTGCTTCGATTCCAATCCCCTTAGCATACAATTCTCTAATTGCATAATGGAGTTGGTCGCTACTAATCCATACTTTTTCTAAGGTGACAGTATGAACTTGAGCATAATTACTTTGTAAGACTCTTGTAAATAAATCGTCAGTTTCTTCATGGAGAAATTCTAGTAATCCAATAGAGGTCATTTCAAATCTAATTGGTGTAGCTGCCCAACTCGCAAAATCCGGGGCTAACCGCATGATTTTTTGTAAAACTTGATCATTTACCCAAAAAATTATTGGGGTTTGATAACGTTTACGAAATTCGTCTCGGACTTGATTAATGGAACGCAAGAGATCATCTATTTCATAGATTGATTCAAACCCCATAATCATTAATCCAGCAGGTTGATCAATGGTAAGTTGTGATTGAATTGTTGTATATAAACTTGTAGTTTTTTTATCTAAAGTAATACTTTGAATGCGATCATTTCCCCAACCATTAATTGCTAGTTGCTGCTGGATGATATCTCGCATAAATTCGTAGTTACAGCACAGTAAAATAACTGAAAACTGATTTTTAGAAAAGGTAATTGCTCTTTGTAAACTACGTAAAGACTGTTGGTTAGCGGCGATTATATTCTCTGCTTGCTGTCTTTTAAGCATAATTTAAATTTTTCCATTTCTGCTAAAACTGGGTTAACTGCAAACCAAACTCCTTGGTGATCACGATATTCAAATATGAATAAACTCCGTAATAAAATATCATACTCTACATTGCCTCTAACTCGTTGATCTTGAAGTACCTGCAAGATTAATTCACTTTCTTCCATATCAATGGCATTAGCCCGGTAATCTCGTTGTCTTTGAATTACTAATTCTACACATTTGCGATCAAAAGGTGGATCTTGTTCTCGCAAACAATCAAATAGTAATCCTAATAAGTCGCGGACATGACCACCACTAATCAGACATAAACGATCCAGAGTTTCTAAATTATCAAATAATTGAGTAACTAAATTTAGGCGATCGCCTGGTAACATATCAGGAAAGGCTCTGGCTAAAACCATTTGGCGCATCAATCCCAGTCCTTCGGGATTAATTTCTCCACAACGTTGACGCACGGGAATCATCGGTAATACTTTCGGTGCGACTCCACCTCCTAAACGGTGTTGTAATTGGGCGCTTTCATTGGAAAATGTCAGAGCTAAGGGAATTGTATAGACCATGTGACAATGTAGTTTTCTTAATTGTTCTCCTCGATCAATGAATAAGTATTCGGGGAGCGATCGCCCAGAAGGTAAGGGACGAACCGCCACCCTATCCAAGTTATCCACAATCACCACCAATCCCTTCTTCCCCCTGGCTTTTAGCTCTAAATTAGCCCGGTCTAACAGTTCTTTATTAATTGATTGTAAGATATTTTCTGTGCGTGGTTCTAGATAGTCTCTTAACCGTCTGCGTAACTGAGGACTTTCTTTGGTTTTTGCCGTAATTTTGGCAATTCCCACAGATAATTCGGCTTCTACTCCCAAGTCTAAAGGAGTTTGCAGAAAATCTACCAACTCCCCAAACAACTTAGTAAAGTAACTAGGTTGGACACGCAGTTTCATCGCTTCCAAGTTTTTACTCACCAAACCAGCGATCGCTAACAGAATATCTGTAATATCTATATCTACCATTTCTAAAACATAAGTAGACTCAAAATAGACAACATGAAAATCATGGGCTTCCAACTCAGCCTTGAGTTTTAATAATTCCGTAGATTTTCCACAGCCCAAATGTCCTGTAAATAACTGACAGGTTGGCGTATTTGGAGAGATCTTAGTAATAGTCCGCAGCAGAGCTTCAATGATCTTCCCACCCCGGACTGAAGTAAAATCAATATAATACATCCGGTCGTCTACATTCTCAATCATCAAAGGACGCGAAGGATTACAAGCCTGATAAAATCTTTCTAAATTAAAAAGCATAAAAAATCCAATTCACGCTGTAATTGTCACAACATCATCTGTCACAATCTCTTTTACAACGAAAAACTAGACATATCCGCAACAACTTGGTATCTAAATATAACTAATTTTATCTTTTTCTTCACAGCCTCACCCCACCCAGTCACCAAAGCAATTTACTCACATCAAATTAACACTGATGACATACAGCAGTTCCCGGTGTTATGAGGTACAGATATTAATGATCAAACTCTTGTGGTGCGGGCAAGATGCCCCCCATCTGTACCTCCTAAGAGAAGGAAGTGCTGTAAAGGACATAAGCAAAAAATTGTAGGACAGGGAAACCCCGCCCTGAATTACTGAATTGTATTGCATCCAACTGATAACCGCCACAACGATTGAATCACTCCCTCTACAGAAGCAACCCAAAACAGGCAAAATATTGAAAGCTGATAAAAAACTTGATGTTCTGACAAATCTAGTCAAACACTAATTACATAGCTTCAACTGCAATTATAGGATTTACGCATTGACAAGATTCCCCAAATATGTGAAGTAAATTTTATCCCTTGTAGGGTGCGTCAGACACGATATTTTGACAAAAAAACAGATTCCCTCTATCTGACGCACCCTACTCAATAAGTTATTCCCAAAGCCGAAAACGACGCAATTTCCTTCATTCATATCATGGTAAATTAGTGAGCGTGCGTAAGTCCTAAATTATTACTTTGTCATCGAAGCATATTAATCCTTGCATGTACCCTCACGAATACAGTCACCTGATTCCTCATCCCTAGCAGACATACCCACCACTAACTGTGATTGAGAATAATTTCCGATTTTTACCCCTGCATTGTCAATGGACAGCTTATTCCCTGCAAAACAAGCACTGGAATTGTACAGATAGACAGACAACACCATTAGTCCTAAACCAATTGTTTTTTTCATATCAAAACTCAACTCAGAATGCTATTGCGTAATCAACAACATCATCCTGGTCAATGAAAACTTGTGAATCAGCTAATGGTTCTCAAAATTGCCATGAAAAATCTGCCCATAGCATCAAACAAGACACTACAAACAATGCAAACTTAAAGCGCATTAGCTTATCTCGTCTATTTATTGTAAAGACTAATCTAGACTAGCATTAGATATTACCCAACTACATCCTTGATTTATCTCAGAATAAACAAACAAGTTATTGTTTTCATTGATTCACAAATCCAAATTCAGATTTATGACTGCTAAATTAACTCTTACCCCCCTGGCAGAGTTAATTTAACCACAAGATAACGTTCTTTCTATCTGTACAAATTCTCCGAGAAAAACCCGGAGAAAAAAATCTTTTTTTGACCAGAAACAAAAATAGATATTATGCGTCATCAAATGAAAGACGTAATCTAAAACACAGTTGCATCTAATCACCACCAGAGATTATTTTTTGTAATCATGAAAAAATGACTCATCACAGGGAATATAGCTAATTAATATTCACAAACTCATACTGAGTTCCAAATTAATACTTAATAAATAAGTATTAATTAATTAATAGTGGCAGAAAAAATTATTGTACTAATTAATACGTTTAAGCAAAAAATAATTACAAATATAAAAATAAAATCAAAGATATAAATATTACTAAAAATAAATAGGGTTTGCTGAATAAGTTGTCTGTGAGGGCTAGAAGTATGGCTAACGCCACGCTGCGCTATCAGGAGGATTTAAAATAAGTTATACTCCGCAAAGGAATAAATTGAGCTTTTGCTTAAAGTTAATTTTCCTGACTCAATAGACATCTCCAGAAATTAAATATGCGTGACCTGAAACCCTTGTAGAGACGTTCCATGTAACGTCTCTACCATCTTTTTTGGAGATGTCTATTGACAACTTCAAGAGTTTTCAGACTTATTCCTTATAGAATAGTTAACAAAGATTGCCTAACAAACGATTCCCACTCCTCTTACTCATGACCTCTTCACAAGACGTAGATACAATCAAATCCCCTAACTCAGACCCAGAACCATCTATTAACCCCCTAGATGAATTGCCAGGTGAAGTAGAAATGTCCATTTTTGACCACCTGGAAGAGTTGCGACAAAGAATTTTCTATTCCCTCATAGTAGTGGTAGTGGGTATTATCGGTTGTTTTATCGTAGTTAAACCCCTAGTCCAGCTACTAGAAATCCCCGCTCACGGCGTAAAATTTCTGCAATTAGCCCCTGGAGAATTTTTCTTTGTCTCCATGAAAGTTGCCGCTTATGGTGGTTTAATTCTGACCACACCCTTCATTCTTTATCAAATCATTCAATTTGTACTTCCTGGACTCACCGTGCGCGAACGGCGGTTAGTCATTCCCGTAGTGCTAGGTTCAAGCGTATTATTTGTATGCGGCTTAGTTTTTTCCTACATTGCACTTATACCTGCCGCATTGCAATTCTTCATTAACTATGGTGCTGATGTCGTAGAGCAACTGTGGTCAATTGACAAATATTTTGATTTTGTGCTGTTATTATTATTCACCACAGGACTAGCATTTCAAGTTCCCGTCATTCAAATCTTGCTGGCCACCTTGGGAATTGTTTCCTCAAAAATCATGTTAAAAGGCTGGCGTTATGTAATTATGGCGGCAGTAGTTTTAGGAGCAATACTCACACCTTCTACCGACCCTCTCACCCAAAGTCTTTTAGCAGGTGCAGTCTTAGGACTATACTTTGGTGGGATTGGACTAGTCAAACTCACAGGTAAGTAGGTTGGCGTTGAAAATCGTCATTATAGCAAGGCAAGAGGCAAGAGGCAGAGGCAAGAGTAAAGACGTTTTCAGCGATTTTACGTTTCTTTACACAGTTTGGTTTTATTGTGTTCACCTACTTAAATAATTGTCAGTTGTTAGTTGTCGGTTACTGCACAGAATTATAATATCTGCGTTTATCTGCGTTTAATTATTCTTAAAATCTTATTTCATGCGGCTTCATTTAATTGATGAAATTACATTAATTGTTAATCGCTATGCAGAAAGCCAGTTATCCTGATTGTTACCATATAAAATAGGTTTTGATAAATTAATTTTGTCAACGCTGGCTAATTTATAGCTAACGTAAACAAAGACAAACTTAACTTTAACTTTTACAATAGGAATACTTCCCAGCATGGCTCAAGAGCGCACATTACCCACATTTAATACTGCCACAGTCCAAATCACCAAAGAAGAAGGATTGGGCTTATATGAAGACATGACATTAGGTCGTTTATTTGAAGATAAATGTGCCGAAATGTATTATAGAGGAAAAATGTTTGGATTTGTCCACCTGTACAACGGACAAGAAGCAGTTTGTAGCGGCATTATTAAAGGTGCAATGCGCCCCGGTGAAGATTTCGTTTCCAGTACCTACCGTGACCACGTTCATGCTTTGAGCGCCGGAGTCCCCGCCCGCGAAGTCATGGCAGAATTATTTGGTAAAGCCACAGGTTGCAGTAAAGGGCGCGGTGGTTCTATGCATATGTTTTCCGCCGAACACAGATTATTAGGTGGTTATGCCTTCGTAGCCGAAGGTATTCCCGTAGCTGCCGGTGCAGCTTTCCAATCTAAATACCGTCGGGAAGTTCTGGGAGACAAAACCGCCGACCAAGTAACCGCTTGCTTCTTTGGTGACGGCGCTGCTAACAATGGTCAATTTTTTGAAACATTGAATATGGCAGCTTTATGGAAATTGCCGATTCTTTTTGTGGTAGAAAATAATAAGTGGGCGATCGGTATGGCTCACGAACGCGCCACTTCCCAACCAGAAATTTATAAAAAAGCCAGTGTGTTTAACATGGTGGGTGTGGAAGTAGACGGAATGGATGTTTTAGCAGTGCGTCAAGTGGCACAAGAAGCCGTAGCCCGGGCCCGTGCTGGTGAAGGACCAACTTTAATCGAAGCCATGACCTATCGCTTCCGGGGTCATTCCCTGGCTGACCCAGACGAACTCCGCAGCAAGGAAGAAAAGGAATTTTGGTTTGCGCGTGACCCGATTAAAAAGTTAGCTGCTTATTTAGTAGAACAAAATCTAGCTACAGAAGCAGAATTGAAGGATGTGGAAAAGAAAATTCAGGCTGTGATAGACGAAGCAGTGAGATTTGCGGAAACTAGCCCTGAACCAGATCCTAGCGAGTTATATCGCTTTATTTTTGCGGAAGACGTTTAATTTGGGTCATGGGGATTGGGTAATCAGGGAAAGTATGATTTTTTTCTCACGCAAAGGCGCAAAGGCGCAAAGAATAAGAGTTTGAGCATAGCGGTATGCACTCTTTGTGAGATCCAGTCAGCCAATCCCGTAGGGGCGGGGAAACCCCGCCCTCGATTGTATTGTATCAAGTGCAATAACCGCTATAAATTAAATTTATACAAATTATACAAAAAAGTTGTTGACTATTCTAGTTACTAAGTAATAAGCTGTTACGCAGCTAAATTTGATAACCATAATTTACTTGAACTTTGTGGTGCGGGCATACTTCGACAAGCTCAGTACAAGTCTTGCCCGCTAGAATTATACAAACTAAATGCACAACAGCTTAGAATAGAACTAGGTAAGTTGAATTTTTTCGACGCACCTCCCCTGAACCTTGAAAACCCTATAATTTCGTTGAGGTGTGTCGAAGCCTTACGCACCAAAGGTTTCAGCCGACAAAATCCTCCATTTTGTGAGAAAATTTTTCCATTTTTCTGAGGTGTGTCGAAATGGGTATCTGAAACCCTTGCCCAGTAAGCTTTCCAGAAGTGAACTCTTTCCAAACCAACTTCCCCGCAAGGGGATGGAAACGAAAACGCAATAGCGGAAAACGAAATAGCAGAACTTTCCAAACCAACTTCCCCGCAAGGGGATGAAAACTACTATCCCCGACTTCTGCGATAATTAATGTGATAAATAAGAAGATGGTTAAAAGTTGTCGGGTAGCTGAAATTCTCAATTGTCAGAATCAGGATATCTGGTTACTGAGCGAAGTCGAAGTACAGGATTAAAGGATGTACAGGATGGTAATTTTTAGATGGTTTGTTGGTGATGAAAGTTGTATTTGTCAGAATCAGGATAACCAGGATTAAAGGATTTACAGGATATTATTTTGAAATTTTTGATTTACAATATGATCTTTTAAATTTATAAGTTATTAAAGAATATTTATTGAATATGTAATCATCAATTTTAAAATTGAAAACATGAGAGTTAAACCTTAAAATCCCCACCAAAAATCATCCCACAACATCCTGTGAATCCGCAAATCCTGGACATCCTGATTCTGACAATTAAATAAACTTACTTGTCTATCTCAGATTCTAACCATGTTTCCAAATCACTAATATCTGTAAAATCCAACAATGCTTCTCCTAGCTTTTCCAGTTGTTCTATGTTCAGACTTTTGATGTTTTCGACGTAAACATCTTTTAACTTTCCAAATCTTTTCGATAACTGACGTATCACTAAGATCATCTCACCATTCTGCCTACCTTCTTCTCTACCTTCCTGCTTTGCTTCTTGATAAACTCTTGTTTGCTTAATATCACTCACTAAAAACATTGCTTCTATCTCCTGACGGCTTAATTGTGAAAATTTGGACAATAAAACAGTCTCCAACAATTCTATAATACCTTGTTTTTCTCTGTCATTCTCAACTTCTGTCTTAGTTCTATCCAAAAGGGTTTTCACTAATTCTGGTGCTTGTGTTTCCTTACTGACAATTAACTCAATTAACCCCATCCCAATTGAACCCGGTGGTAATTCATCTAAATAAATTCGTTTAATTCTCCCACTATTCATCAATTCTTGTTGATAAGCAGTCAATTCTCCTACATCTAAACTCCGTTTCGCAAATAACCCTACCCCTTGCCAATCTTGTACAGGTTTAAATTGATTGAGATAAATGTTGATTTCGGCGATTAATTCCCAGTAAAAATCCGGTTTTGGTTGAAATTGTACTTCTACAAAATAGATGGGTTTTTCTGGACTATCTGCCATAAAAATTCCATCAAACCGAAATGCTTTTTCCTTCACTTCCACAGAAGTAAATTTATAATCTTTGGCGTTTTCTGTGGGTTCTCCTAGAATTTCAAATAATAGAGTGTGAAAAGTCAGGAAGATTTGGTAGAATATCGTGTCTGTGTGCATTATTCCTGATTTTGATATTTCTTAATTACCTAGTTATCTCAAATTATAACCATGTTTCCCAGTTCTACATCTACTGTAGTTGCGTCTTCATTTTGAGATACAAGATAACGGTTTGGTATTTTGGTGATGATGACAAATATTATTTTCTTATTTCCCCTACTTCTGGGATTGATTTGGGAAATAATTATCTTGATAAATAAAAACCCTATATATATGGGCGCAAACTTTTCCACTCATACCATTAGCATACCCAAAACTCAGAACACTGTCAAGCCCCCAAGCCGAAATCACCAAAACTCGTTTGACTATTGATAATATTCTCAATAATCATGAGAATAGACCCCTGTTTATTGAGAAAGTTCTTTTTTATCAAAATCCCATACAAATGATCATGGTGGAATTTGTGGGCATGACAACCTACAATTGGGGAGAAAGGTAGAAAAATCGCAATATGTATTGCCCGTTTCCTCTTGCCTGGACATAAAGACAAACTTCCACACCAATCTACTGGCTATTATGTTTACCATTGACATTCAAGAACAACAATACAAAACCTACATCCTGTCTGATGAAACCGCTGGTACACAAATAGAAGTCGTCCCGGAAAGAGGTGGTATCATTACCCGTTGGCTGGTTCAAGGTCAAGAAATCTTCTATATGGACAGCGAACGCTTTACTCATCCTGATTTGAGTGTTAGAGGTGGCAATCCCATTTTGTTTCCTCTTTGCGGTAACTTACCTGGTAATACTTACAGCGTTGACGGAAAACCGTATACTATTAAACAACATGGCTTTGCTCGTGAATTGCCTTGGACAGCAACAGCGCAAGATACTCAAGGTAACGCTAGTGTGACTGTAGTTCTTAGCAGTAATGAGGAAACAAAGGCAGTTTATCCGTTTGATTTTGAATTGGCTTTTACCTACGAACTCCAAGGTAATACCTTAGTAGTGCGTCAGGAATATAAAAATCTCTCATCTACACCCATGCCATTTTCCGCTGGTTTCCACCCTTATTTTCTCTGTGGTGACAAAAATCAGCTAGAAGTGGAACTTCCTTCTACACGATATCAAGATAACAAAACTAAGGAGTTTCACACCTTTGACGGCAAGTTTGATTTTAACCAAGATGAAATTGATTTTGCCTTTGGACAACTCACCAGTAAATCGGCCACAGTCACAGATAATAGCCGCAGGTTGAAGCTAACCCTAAATTACGATGATTTCACTACCTGGCTAGTGTTTTGGACTGTCAAAGGCAAAGATTTCTACTGTCTAGAGCCTTGGAGCGCCACCCGCAATGCTTTCAACACTGGTGAAAACCTGACTGTGTTAGCTCCTGGAGCTAGTTGTACTGCTTCTTTTCAGTTAACGGCAAATTTTTTCTAGAAACTCCTTGACAAAACCATAGCTGTTGATGGTATATTGATAAAGTTGGAAAAACAGCAAAAGGGTGGCTAACTCAACGGTAGAGTACTCGGCTTTTAACCGATTTGTTCCGGGTTCGAATCCCGGGCCACCCATATTTAAGACTTAAGTATAATTGCCTCTGCCCTGCCAATTACAAGATGTAAAATTATCCAACTTAGAATGAAATTCTTCATCTTTTTTTACTTAATCAATTAAACAGAAACGCGGAAAGATTGACCAATAACTTGAAAGTCTTCGGTTTCTTGATTTCTGAGTTTGGCACGAATTTGAGTAAATTGATTAACAACGTCTGGTTTATAGAGCTTTTCTCCACATTTTGAACAAACTTCTGCTTCTACATGAATAACGGCGGTGTTATTCCCTCCTTTTAGCATTTTTTCAATTTGCTTAGTTTCTAATTCACCTTGACAAGTGGGACATTTTTGAGTTTTCATAAGACCTCTTCTTGATGTGTCAATTAATCCAGTGTTGAGGCTTGGAACAATCAACAGCGAATAAAATTTTAATGCTTCTATTCTGATCATAGCCTCAAATTTTGTGAATCGGTTGATGGCTAATGTTTTCTCGATTAATTAAATCAGGAATATAGGGGGTATTATTGGGTATTTTTTTGATAATTTTGTTATATATGACAGTAAATTTAATTTTGTCTGACTACTTATCAGACAATTTGCATGACAACTAATGTCATATCATCGGTATTTCGTCTATCAGAACCAATGAATTGTTCAACTTGGTCAAAGAGATATTCGACAATTTCCTGGGGACTGTTGCAATACTTACAGGCTGTTCTGACGGATGTAACAAAATTATCTTCATCAAAGCGATCGCCTCCAGCCGCCGCTGCATCCGTCAAACCATCCGTATAATAAATTACTGTATCTCCCACTTCTAACTGTGCTTGAGCATTTTCATATTCGCTATTGGCATCTAAACCAATTAACATCCCCAATGTATCTAAGCGACTTACAGTTTTTGTCGCTGCGTGCCACCACAAAGGCGGATTATGGGCAGCATTACTATAAGATAAAATCCGTGTATGCGTGTCATATTCGGAATAAAACATCGTCACGAAGCGGTGGGAATTTTCCAAGTCCGCATACATAACCCGATTCAAATTTTGTAAAATTCCGGCTGGGGAGTTACCGTGTAATACTTCACCGCGCAACATTCCTCGCAGCATCGTCATAATTAAACCTGCGGGAACCCCTTTACCCATGACATCCCCAATGACTAAACCCCAACTAGCACTTTCTGGAGATGTTTGTGGTTTGGGTTTTAACTGGTTTTGATTAGTGGGAATAAAATCATAGTAATCACCACCAACTTGATTAGCCGGTTTACAACGGGCTGCTAAAGATAACCCAGGAATATTTGGACATTGACGCGGTAAAAGTCGGCGTTGAATTTCTGCACCAATTTCTAACTCTTGGTCTAAACGTTCTTTTTTTCTTAATTCTACAGATAGTTCATCATTATCAATTGCCACTGCTGTTTGGTCTGCTACTAACCGCACTAATTTTTGTCTAGTTTCTGTCCAGCTATATTCAGGATCTCGACTCAAAACATACAGCCAACCCCGTTCTGTATGCTTAACTAAAATAGCTGTGCCAAATATTTGCACATCTGGACCCAAAACGGCGTGCATTTGGTCATCTAGAATCCCTGTAGAAATAGCAGCAGGACCAGAGTTAGCTAAAAGCGTAATTTGACTACTAGCAGTTTCTAGGGCTTTTCTAATATTTTTTCTCTGCTGAGTATCTTGCCAATGTAATTGTTCTAATCTAATTTGTCCGTTGGGTTTATAAAGAAAAAGTGCACTACCTTCTGCATCTGTGACTCTGGTAGCCATGAGAGGAATCAGTTCCAAAAACTGATTTAAATTATTAAAGCTTCTGAGGGCAAATCCTAAAGAACTCAGCAAGTCTTGAATTTTATTCTGTTCTCGATGCAGCCTGGACACAAGTTCCTTGAGTGCCACTACAGGAGTGACATCTGTGGTAGTGCTGCTATTGCTATCAGTAGAATGGGGGGGGAATTGTGACACAGGTTAATATTGCAGTTAAGAATAGCAAATTTGTGGTTCTTTATAAATACTCTTTCTTGATAAATTGTGAAATCATATTGAACGAGATTCGTGATTTTAGCAAGAGTAGAAGAAATGTTGACAGTAATTTTTTAAGTCTTGGTTAATGCTGAGGACATTGTTGATTGTTAATTTTCCATGATTATCAGGTTTCTAATTTGTTAAAAATGAGTCTGGGGGAATCAGTGATTTTTATGATTAATTAGCAGCCTCTAATTTTTCCATAACTGAATCGGTGCTTCATATATCTTGGGAAATAAAAATTTGACACTAGCAAAGTTATCTCTATTTCTCAGAGAGTAGATATTAAGAATCATCCAACCCATAACCCGATAGATTTTTGGTGAATTAATTCATAGCTTTTGCGTTGTGAGGATTTTGGTCAAAACATAGATGTAATCATCCTTTTAAGGAAAACTTGTTTGATTACGGACTACAAACATTTAACCTATATACCATAAATTATCGAAATGTTTCCTTAGATAGATTTCTTTTCTGGAAAAATTTCGCCTATTTTTGTTCAATATTTAAAAGATGTGTAATTTTATATTGGTGTTTTGACGGAGAAGGGGCAGGAAATTAAGTTTTATCTTCAATACCTTAGCTGAATTTAACAAGGCCTTGATTTGTAGGTTACATTGTTCGTATCAGTGATGCAAAAATATATATATAAAACAATCAATGTGTTATGTATTGATGTTGTCAACCACCACCGATAATGGTAGTTGCGCCGGTCTTGCCAATTTCTGCTAGAGTATGAGCGATCGCTTCTGTACCCGCAGCAAATTTATCCAAAGCTAGTATTAATTCCTCAGTGTATCCTAAACTATAGCAACCCGAATCAAAAGCAGAGGAAATACTGAGATTCAACTTAGCTATTTATAAGCCTTTCAGCCATTTTCCTCCTTATGGTATCTAACGGCTAATTCCTTAAAGGGGAGATATACACACCTTCTTATATCGTAAGTAATTATCCAAACTTAATATTATTCTTTATCTTCAAAATTAACATCTTGATAAATGTCAACTAAACTAATTTCAAAATCAAGATGTTGCAACTTAACAATATCATTTTCAGATTTATATTCTCGAAAAATCCATTCTCCTTCATTAGTTTTGCTATAGTGCATTACTTGATATTGATTTTGTTCCACTAAAACATATTCTTTAAATTGTGGAATAGAACGATAAAAAGTAAATTTATCACCTTGGTCATAATTTTTTGTAGATTTAGATAAAACCTCAACAATTAACAAAGGATTAGTCACAGTAGTATTATTTTTACCTGCATAAATAGGTTTCCCATCAGTTACAATCACATCAGGATAAGTATATTCTCTATATTCAGGAATCCATAAACGCACATCTCCAATAAAAACACGATATTTTTTTCCTCTAATAACATATAATAAAGATGATGCAAAATTAAGCGCGATTTGATTATGATTTGTCGTGCCACCAGTCATAGGTATAATTTCTCCATTGCGATATTCGCTTTTATAAAGTGCTTTTTCTTCTAGTTCTAAATACTCTTCAGGGGTGTAAATATGTTTGCGAGTTTGTACTTGCATATTGTTTTCCTTAATTTGGTTTATTAATTGTAGATAGTTAATAGGAAAAGAATTTTTTCATTAATCAACTTCGCGCTTTATTTAATTAAAAATAAAATTTAATGCCTGTTTAATAATTAATTCTTGATCTACCATATTTCTCAAGGTTAATTCATCATAAATTCCGCCAAAAGCTTCTAAAGAAGCATTATCTAAAGCTCGATTATAAGCTCCTGGTAAAATTTCTTCTATTTCTTTTTTGTTCATGTAATATCCTCCAGCTTTTCTGCGGTTGTTGATCCGATCAATTGCGTCAATAGCATTGCGAATGGAAACATCCCAAGCATGAGTTGTCCTTTTTTCTGCCTGTTGTTTAATTAAATGGACTAAAAGCACTACACAATAACTATAAATTTTATTGATTTTATCTTCTTTACTCATTTCTTCTAATTCATCAATTAAAGATAGAGCCGCTTCTAGGTTGCCAGAAACCACTAATTCTCTGAGTTCTAGTAATTCTTCCATGATTTGCTCTCTCCTTGAAGTTTGCTATTTCTAGCATAGCGCTGATAACGCTATCAACGACAGATACACCACTAAGGATAACGGTTGTTGTCCAAATTTTACCAATTTCTGCTAGAGTATGGGCGATATCGCAAGCTCTGACTTATCAGTTCGCTTCCGTATCCGCACCAAGCACAATCACAACACATAAAATTCAGAAATTAAGCTCCCACGAAGAAGCCTTTGTCAAGTAAGATAAAATCAAAGGACTGTATAAAG
>NZ_AP018316.1:3239048-3268491 GCF_002368115.1 Dolichospermum compactum NIES-806
CTACAACAGATTTTTAGTGTGACACTTGCGTAAGTCCTATAAAGGTAAAAATATGCAGCTAGAAGATTATTTTGAATTTTTAGATTCAGACGATATCCGCATTAAGGGTCATATAATCGGTATTGATGATGTGATTGATTATTACTTACAAGGATACACACCTGAACAAATTCTGGAAGATTTGCCATCGCTAGATTTAGAAAAGATTCACGCTACTATTACCTACTATCTCCATAATCGTGGGGAAATAGATGCTTATATGTTGCGGTTGGCTAGGTGGAGGGAACAGCGTTATCAAGAAGCTGCTGCTAATCCCTCTCCAATGATACAGCGTTTGAGAGCAATCAAAGCGCAACGAGAACAGGAGCGGTTAAATCTTGTATGAAAATCCGTTTCTTGCTCGATGAAAACTTGTCACCAAAGCTAAAGTTTGCTGTTTTGCGTCTTAACCCAGCAATAGATATAGTTCGTGTGGGTGATCCAGATGCTCCCCCTCTAGGAACACTAGATCCAGAACTGCTACGTTATCTGGAAGTATCTGAACGGTTATTGGTGACATACCAAAAGTTTTATGAATTTTTCCTAATACGAATGTATACTATAATAAAGCTCAGTTTAGTTAAACTATAGCTTAAAAGAAACTGAGATTACTACTGGAGGTAGATCAAAATGCTAAACCAGTCTATTACCGGAATGAGTTTACAGGATTTAGAATCCTTAATTAATAGAATTGTTGATGAAAAAATTAATCAAATAAGTCTCGCTAAACATAACAAAATAGAACAGTCTGAACTTGTTAAAAACATACATATTTTTCAAGAAAGCTTAAAGCAAAAATATGGTGAATTTTCTGATTTGACAGAATTATTGCGAGAAGATAGAGACAGATGATCACAGATAAAGTCGTCATTGATAGTAGTGTAGCCATTAAATGGTTTATTGCTCAAGATTATTCATTAGAGGCAAATAAAATTCTTGATGCTTATCAATCACAAGAAATTACCTTGATTGCTCCAGACTTAATTTATGCAGAAATTGGTAATATTGTTTGGAAAATACAGCGATTTCAAGGTTTAACAAATCAGGACGCTGAGATGATAATTGATTTATTTCAACAAATACAATTAAAAATATTCCCTGCCGATGAATTATTAAAAGATGCCTATCAGTTTGCAGTGAATTATCAAAGAACTGTCTACGATAGTCTTTACCTAGCTTTAAGCATTAGAGAAAACTGTAAATTTATCACTGCTGATGCAAAATTGTACAATGCTATTTATCCAAAAATACAAAATATTCAACTGATCAAAGATTGGATTTAAGTATGAGCGATCGCACAAAGTTCTCCAATTCCTTGAGGATGGAAATATTTACTTGTATCAAGAGACATGAGACTATTTTTATATTCTACAATTATGCTTGAATTAGAAAGTTGAATGAGAAAATCAGCACTTTTATCTCAACTTGGAGTGCGTCAGCGCTATAAATCCCAACCACACCGATAAATTACTCATACTGACAGACCCTACTAACTTACTGTTTTTCAATAATAACTTGACTAACTTTTGACCATCCTGACCACACTGAATCGGGAATGCTTAATATATATCTATAGCGATATGTAGTTATATTTCTTTCTCGCTTTGGATTATTCCCTCCATCTTCAAAAAGAACCTGAGAACCAATAGGGACTCCATCTACATCCTTAAATACAGCACTAAGCCCTCGGTTTAAAGGTAAAGAAGAACAGAATAAAAATGTGTATGTTTCATCAAATCGAAAACAGGTGATTTTCTCATCAACAATCCACTCTACCTGTTTATTAGAATCATCATATCTAGCTCCTGATTTCAAAATATATTGTATTTCTGTGTCGCTGTAAGTTTTTCTAGAATTAAAAACACTATAGTCCCATTTTGGATCTGATAAACTTGGAGTCCGTTCAGAAGTAGGAGTTGGTGTTGGAGTGGGATCAGGTGTAGGAGTTGATGTAGGTGTTGGTTCAGGTGATGGTGTTGGTGTTGGCTTCACCTCCCGAATTTTAGCATCTACTTCTTCCCTTTTTGATTGATAGCTTTCTTTAAGATTAGTAACCCTTTCTGAGATAAAAGTATCAGATGGAATATCATTTAATGTAGCGATCGCCTGTTGCAATTTCTCCTTAACTGCTTCATATTCACTAACCGTTTGAGCCTTTCCCATCTGTTCCTCTGCATCTTGAGCTTGTTGTTTGGCTTCGTTGATGGAGTCAAGAGCTTGATTTTCTTTATCTAAACGACTCTGTATTTTGGTTAATTGACTTTGATAATCTGAAAGTTCCTTTTGGGCAGCATCATATACCTTAGCAGATGTTGGTATGGTTTTTAGTTGAGCGATCGCATCTTGTAACTGTTGTTGAGATGCTCGTAATTCTTCCACATTCTTGGCACTCTCGGACAACTTTTGAGCAGTAACAGCCATATCTTTTGCTTGTTGATATTGCGAACTAAACTTTTCATCAACAGCACAGTTATCTAGTGATTTACAAATAATAGGAATATGAGCCGATTGAGTTCCTAAAAAAACTATTCCCAGCACGAAAACTCCTATTGAACTCCACATGATTATCCCAAGTGATTTATTTGGCTGAGAAATACGCCGCTTTGGAATAATTGAATTTTGCTTTGGGGTAGTTTGAATAGGTGATGTTTGTAACGGTGGCTTTCGTTGCTGAGATGGTATTTGAGAAGATTTGCTTGAAGACTGATAAGCTGTTTTAGTTGTTAATTGTGAAGTTTTTAAATCTTGTAAAACTGCTTGAGCCGATTGATAACGCTGTTGATATTCCTCTTGTAATAACTTATCTAAAATATCATCTAATTCTTTACTAACAGGTTGTTTTAAATGTAGTCGCCAAGTTTTCACCCAACCGTATCCATATTTTTTCCAAAGATCCCAAGGATGAACTCCTGTTAGCAAATGAGAACAAGTCGCACCCAAACTATATAAATCACTAGCAGGATATACTTTACGATCTTCTATTTGTTCTAAAGGTGCATAACCAAAAGTACCAATTGATGTCCCTGTTTTAACTGTTCCTTGTAATTGTTTAGATGCACCAAAATCAATTAATATTAATTTGCCATCACTACGACGACGCATAATATTTTCTGGTTTAATATCTCGATGAATTACACCATACTCGTGAACTACTTTCAAGATGGGTAATAAATCTTGTAACAAAGCGCGGATTTTTGATTCTGAGAATATTCCCTGTTTTTCTAATTCTTGTAATAAATTTTCACCGTCAATGAATTCTTGTACTAAATACAGACGGTTATTTTTTTCAAAATAAGCTCAGTTTAGTTAACAGACAATTTTGATATTATATAAACTGTAGTTAAAACAAACCTGATATTACCACTGGAGGTAAATCATAAATGCTAAATAATCAGGCTATTACCGAACTGACTTTACAGGATTTAGAATCCTTGATTAATAGAATTGTTGATGAAAAAATTAATCAGATTAATCTTGATCACAAAATAGAACAAACTGAGATTGTTCAAAACATACACATTTTATCCGAAGATATTGAAAAATCTAATCCTTTTGTTCAGTTTGATGGTATTTTCAAAGACGATCCGCTTTTTGATGAATTTTTAGAAGAAATGGCTAAAAATCGCCGTGAATTAGATGCAGAAATAGCTGCTTATGAATCTTCTTTAGAGGATAATAAAACAGCGTGAGCAGATATATTCTTGATACTAATACTAATATTGTGACTTTTTCTCAACAAAGTTCCTGACTTAAAAATGGAAGATTGGACGGTAAATCTATAGTTAAACTTTGATGGAATGAAGGACAAAGCCAAAAACTTCATCCTTCATATTTTTGACCAACTATTGCCATTTTTCTATGATATCCGCTTCTGTGTATTCGGGAAGATGATCATTTTCTAAACCTCTCATAGCCTGTTCAAGAGAAAATTGATTCCATTCTTCATTTTCTGTATTATTCCTATATGAGAACAGGGTTTTATAAAGTGTTAGTCTTTGTTCTTGCAATGCTTCTCGAACCATCTCTTTAATCAATGCTTTTAATTCTTGGGTTTCCATGATTTGACCTTTTATATCGTAAGTAATTATCCGAACTTAATATTATTCTTCATCGTCAAAATTCACATCTTGATAAATGTCAACTAAACTAATTTCAAAATCAAGATATTGCAACTTAACAATATCATCTTCAGATTTATATTCCTGAATAACTTTTTTAATTGAACTAATAAAATGATAAAAACTGCGAGAGCGTGTATTTTCCAGATTTAAATAAGGTGCTATCATTCTTGATCCGTTTATCTTTTGGTATTCAGGTACAAGTGATTTCAGTTCTTTTGATGGACTTTCAAGATTATCAGGATTGCGGAACTTATTTTTATTTTGCTGTGATGAAAGATTGGTTTTATTATAAGCCTTTTCTACCGCTTCCAAATCAGCAATATACCAGCTTTCAATTTCACGGCAAGCAATACGCACAATAGATTGAAATTTATTTGCTGCTTCGCATTTTTGTTGAAGATTTGTTTTAATAACTTGACAATCACCAGAATCTTGATCACGCAAAATAATGAATTTTGCATGAGGATTATTATATCCTTGAAGTTTTCGTGTTATCTGTTTTTCTAAATCTTGTTTACCTTCAAAAACAATATACCTAATAACTATATCTGATTCTAATATTAGCTGCGGCAAAATCCCTTCAATCATTGCTTTTGCAGATGGTTCTTCTAGTAAGAAAACAAGCTCTATCATAGCGGGTCTGCTCCCTCAAAAAACCCCTGTCTCCATAAATAACCAAGTTGATCACCTTCATTCATGTAAGTTGTGATTTGTTCATCATCACTCGCTCGTTTAACTATTGTATAACCTCTTTCTTTTTGTAACCAAAATACCTCTTCTAGTTCGCAACCATTTAAAAAATCAGGGGAATGAGTGGATACAAAAACTTGACCACCCTTGCGTGCATATTCTCGAAATTCTTCTGCAAGTTCATAAAGAAGTTTAGGATAAAGTTGATTTTCTGGTTCTTCCACACATAGCAAAGGATGAGGTTTTGGGTCATACAAAAGCACTAAATAAGCAAACATTTTGATAGTTCCATCAGAAACATATCGGGCTAAAAAAGGATCATGAAAATCGCCATCTTTAAACCTCAGCAATACCCGTCCTTCTTCAGTAATTTTAGAATCAACTGCGCTGATACCAGGAACTCGCTGTTTTAGTTTTTCAGTGATTTTCTGAAAAATATCAGGGTGTCTTCTATAGAGAAATTCCGTTACCATTGCTAAGTTTTCACCCTCTTTGGAAAGATGTTCGGCATAACTAGATTCTCTCTCTGGTCGCGCTTGTTGAATATGAAAATCCGAAATATGCCAATTTTCAAGTAAATCACCAATTGCTTTACTTGCAGGGAATTTTTCAAATTGTGCTAAACCTTTTAAAGCCAGAATATCTGGAGATTTTAACTCGTGGTCTTCTCGTTTTAATTCTTTTTCATCTATAACCTTATCAGGTTCATTAATCACAGCTTGTCCTTTACCTTTAGAAAAATCAATAAACCGCCAAGGCTGACCTTTACTCCCTCTTCGGTATTGAAGAATTTCTCTTTCTATGATAGGACGACCATCTTCTTCGTTAATTGTTAAAGAATAGGTAACTAATGGAGATTTTTCACCTTGAGGAATACGAAATTTCAATTCAATTTCTATCGGTCCAGTTGAGTTGCGGCTTCTTACTTCCTGGAATCCTCGACCGCCTCCTAATTTCGTGAGAGCAACATGAACATTATCGGTTAAAGCATCTTTTAAAAAACTGAATACATTAAAAATCGTGGTTTTACCCGTACCATTTGCACCGACAAAAACGCACATTTTAGGAATTTTTTTAATTTCTACATCTTTGAAAGCTTTAAAGTTTTTTAGATGGATACTTTCGATTTTCATAATTCTCCATTAAACATTTTTTTGAATAGATATCATTATTTATTCCCTATCTTCAAAATTAACATCTTGATAAATGTCAACTAAACTAAGTTCAAAATCAAGATATTGCAACTTAACAATATCATCTTCAGATTTATATTCTCGAAAAATCCATTCTCCCTCATTAGTTTTGCTGTAGTGCATTACCTGATATTGATTTTGTTCTACTAAAACATATTCTTTAAATTGGGGAATAGAACGATAAAAAGTAAATTTATCACCTTGGTCATAATTTTTTGTAGATTTAGATAAAACCTCAACAATTAACAAAGGATTAGTCACAGTAGTATTATTTTTACCTGCATAAATAGGTTTCCCATCAGTTACAATTACATCAGGATATGTATATTGTCTTAGTTGTGGTATCCATAAACGCATATCTCCCATAAAAACTTCATTGTTTTTGCGTCTCATGGCATATAGTAAAATCGCCGCGATCGCTAGTGTGATTTTATTATGATTACCACTTCCCCCAGTCATGGGAATTATTTCTCCATCACGATATTCGCTTTTATAAAGTGCTTTTTCTTCTAACTCTAAATATTCTTCAGATGTATAAGTATGCTTACGAGTTTCTACTTGCATATTATTTTCCTTAATTTAGTTAATTGCCGAGAATGAAGGATAAAGCCTAAAACTTCATCCTTCACCTTTTTCAATTATGCTTCATCTAAAGCTGCAATACCAGGTAATACCTTACCTTCTAACAACTTAGAACTAGCACCACCACCGATAATGGTAGTTGTGCCAGTCTTGCCAATTTCTGCTAGAGTATGAGCGATCGCTTGTGGAGTGGGTATGTAATTATGCAATTTTAATCCATAGAATTAATTTATAGCATATTCCGTGAACTGGCGCATAAATGGAGAATGAAAACCAATGATAATATCTTGATTGGGTACTCCTTTCTTTACCAATTCTTCAGCAAAATCAATTTCTGTACCGTTGTATTGTAGCCAGATTTTACCTTGTTTAATATCAAAATGCAGCACACAACCATAAACTCGATGGTCATTTTCCCAGCCAACATTCACAATTTGGTAATGATCGTTTTCCGTATCAAATATTAATTCGCGGTCAACATCATTTCTTTTGTAGTCATCTTTGGTATATTCTTTGATGATATTTTTAATGACTTGACGATATTGATTTAGTTTATCCATTGTTCTATCTCCTCTTTATTTGGATTATAAACAATCAATTTGATGTTTTGGACTTTGATCACCAGTTGAATTAGTTCCAATTTAAAAAATGTTTCATAGATTTTAAATTTGAATAATTTGGCTTAATTATAACAAAGAATAAAGGCGATCGCATTTTTAAAGTTTAATCAATCAGATTCCAGAATAAGTCCATTAATAATATCTTCTGGAGGGATTCCAGCTTGAATCAAAACAGGGATTAATCCTTCCTCAAAGTTATCATCTTCGATAACAATTTTACCATCTAATAAACGAGCATGAAATAAAATAGTATTAGTCCAATTTTCCTTTTCCCAACCTGTCATAATAATCAAAAACTGGCCTGATTCTTTGTCACAAACTGGACTAATTTTAAGTTTTTGTAATCGGGGTTGTAGGCTAGATTCTTTTCTTAAAACTTGGGTTAAAATATCAGCATACCTTAGTGTGTTATCCATTGTAGAATTACCTCTTTTTTAGGATCATAAACAATTAAATTGATTTTGTTTCGTTTAATAACCATTTGAAAAATAGGCTTTTGAAAGTGTTTTAAATAAACAGCCTGACTAATTCCGAGGAAAAGCTGTCGTTCAGGTTCTTGTAATTCTAAAGCCCATTTGTATAATTGAAGTTGTCCTATGGTTTTCTCTAATTCACTGATGACTGAAGGTGCATCAAAGTCTTTAATTTCAACGGCAATTTTACGATCTTCTTTTTCAGCACTAAAAAACTTCTCTGCTCCTAAATCAGCTTTGAGTAGTGTTTTTTCTAGTGTTAAAACTAAGGGATCATCGGTAATTGTCCAACCATCCTTTTCTAGGGTATGACGTAATGATAAGTGTAAATCGTCTCGTCTGGACATGATTAATAATTTTTCACCAGTGTTGAATGTTAGAAAAAAGCTCCAAAATTAGATTTAACCAAACGTTGCGATCGCTATACATTATTGTTCATGATCCTTTGTGCGATCGCCTCTCTTGCATTTTAACACTTCCCCAAAGACATTGCGTTTTTAAAGTTTAATCAAGAAGAAGACGGCGTTGCCGAAGGCACTACGAAGCAGACCGCATATTTTGTTTATTTCGCATTAATCAATTCCTATTGTTCCACTTACTTGAGCATTGTCATGAAAAGCAAAGTAATAGGCATTAGCTCCCGTTAAATCAGCTTTTCTTAAATCAGTTCCTCTAAAATCGGTATTGGCAATAATTGTATTTTTAAGATTTGCTCGATATAAATTGGCATTACTAAAGTTAGTGTTGGTTAAATTTGCTCCTTCTAGGTTACATTCCTGTAAATTTGCGCCAATAACAGATGCTCCTGATAAATTTGCTCCTTGAAAATCAGTTTTTTGGTATTCTTTGTATTTGTCTATGAATTTAGAATCACGTCCATTTTCACTTGTGTTCGTTACGTAATCCACAGCAGCTATAAATCTTATATCCTCAGAGTATCTGTGTTTATAAAATGTAAGTATAAAACCTCGACTCTGGTTTAAAATAGCGTTTTGAAGATTTGCATTTGCGAAAGATGAACTGTAGCATAATACTGATGTTAAGTCTGCTGACTCAAGATCAGCACTATTAAAATTAACTTCGGTAAAACTAGCTTGTATGAATTTAGAATTTTTCAAATCAGAATTATTAAAATTAGTATTATAAAGTTTAGCGTCAGTAAAATCACATTCAACAAGATTTGAATTACTAAAAATAACAACACCAAGCACAGCTTGTTTAAAATTAGAATTTTTTAAATTTGCTTCTGACAAGTTAGCATTTCTTAAATTTTGTCCACTCAAATCAACTCCCTCAAGACTAGGAACATAGCTTTCCATCTTCCTAAACTGATTCCAAGCTTTAATTCCTGCTTCACCACCTCGTAGCATTTGCAAAGCTCTCTCAGTTGTAATTTTGATCGCTGGGGTTTCACCTTCCCTTCTTTCACGCCCTCCTGATGTACCTGTACGAGACTTTAACAATTCCAAATTAGCTGTAATTTGATTCTTAATCTCTGCCGATTTAACTACTTCTAATGCGGTTGTTAAATATTCTTTTGCCTGTGTTAAATTTTCTGCGGTATTGGTTTCTGCAAATGCGATCGCTGAAGCCTGAAGAACCTCCGCATAAATATCACAACATTCTGCATCTTCTGAAAGTAAAGCATGAAGTCGTTTAGCACATTCTACCGCTTCGCTTAATTGTCCGTTATCAAAAAAGTCTCCGATTTTCTTGATTAAATCAGTCCTTTGAAGATGAATTAACTCCGCGTCATATTCTCTCTTTTTGTCAGCATCAGATAAAATTTCATAAGCGTGATTTAATTCTTTAAACTTCTCTTCTGCCAACTTTCTCACAGTTTCATTGACATCTATCGGCAAAGTGTCAGGATGCAATTCCTTCGCTTTGTTGCGATATGCTTCCTTAATCTCTTCTGCTGTTGCCGTCGATTCCACGCCTAAAACTTCATAGTAATTCATTGTTAAATTCCTCCAAGCTTATCCTATTTATCAGAAGCAGAGCCTAACTGCCTCAACAACTTCTCCTTCGACGGATTAAGAGAATTATTTGTTTTTAGCTTTTGCTCATATTCTGCCAACAATCCTACTTCCTTCATACAAATACTAATCAATAGATCGACCAAATCAGACATATTTTCTAAATTCAAGTAAATGCCATTAGTGATCTGAGATATTTCTTGAAACACTCTTTTAGTGTCAGGATTAGAACCGCATTGAACCGTGTAAATCTTAATCCCTTTTTTGCCTAAAGATTGAGTTTCATCTCGCCAATTATGTCCATATTGACAGGCTTGTAAAGAATCAATTACCCCATGCGGCGGCGCATCTCCCACCAATACCATCGCTCTCCGACTTCCCAATCTCCAAGCTAACTGATTAGTTTGGTATAAAGCTTCTTCAACTGCTTCAGGAAAATCTCCGCCGTCAGTTTTCTCTACCTGTGTGATGAAATTGCTAATCAGTTGATAATTCTCAGTTAAATCTAAAACCTTGGTTACATAAGTTGTCTGGGCATCACAATAATCCCCATAGGCAACCACTCCCATTTTTGCTTGAGGAACGGCTTGGCGAATTTCCTGAGACAAATGGTTGAGTTGATTTCGCACATCTTCCAAATAACCGTACATACTCCCAGTTGTATCAAAAGTCAGCGTAACATCTAATTTTTGACTGGGTTTTACAGCCTTTGGCGCGTCAGATCCACCCAAAGCTTGACTTAGTGTTTTTAGTTTACTGCTACCACCGATTTGAGTCATGGTTTTTAAAATTAAAATAAAAAAATATACAAGCGATTGTACCGAATATCAAAAATAAAATCAATAAAATTACTTGAATTAATCAAGTGCAATCCAACAAAAATTAATCACTGTAAAATTTACGCCACTTTCAAAAACTTGCCTAAAAGTTGCAGTTCGGGAAGGGTTTTACCATCTGCCAGACATGATTCAACTAACACTTCCTAACCATTTGTTGTCATTACATAATCACTTGTATAACTCGAATATCTAGATCCCCGACTTCTTTAAGAAGTCGGGGATCTGACGTTAATTACGCTTCATCTAAAGCTGCAATACCAGGTAATACTTTACCTTCTAGCAACTCCAAACTCGCACCACCACCAGTAGAAATATGGCTCATTTGATCAGCCAAACCGACCTTTTCTACAGCCGCTACAGAGTCACCACCACCGATAATGGTAGTTGTGCCGGTTTTGCCGATTTCTGCTAAAGTATGAGCGATCGCTTCTGTACCCGCAGCAAATTTATCAAACTCAAACACACCCATTGGACCATTCCAAATCACAGTCTTACAATCCGCTAAAGCTGCTTGGAAAACCTTGATAGAATCAGGACCAATATCTAAACCCATACCATCGGCAGGGATATTTTCAATGCTGACAGTAGTAGCATTAGCATCAGGAGCAAACTTATCAGCGGAGACAATATCTGTAGGTAGCAACAAAGCCACACCACGTTCTTTAGCCTTAGCTTCCAAAGACTTCGCTAATTCAAGCTTATCTTCTTCCACCAAAGACTTACCAACACTCAACCCACGGGCTTTGTAGAAGGTGAAAATCATCCCACCGCCGATGATCAACTTATCGCACTTTTCCAACAAAGTTTCAATCACACCGATTTTGCTAGAAACCTTAGAACCGCCAATAATAGCCGCCAAAGGACGCTGAGGTACTTCAATCGCACTTTGTAAATATTGCAATTCCTTCTCAACCAAGTAACCAGCTACAGAAGGGCTTAAAAACTTAGTTACACCCTCAGTGGAAGCGTGGGCGCGGTGTGCAGTACCGAACGCATCATTTACATAAAAATCAGCGTTTGCTGCCAATTTTTGAGCAAATTCGGGGTCGTTCTTTTCTTCTTCCTTGTAGAAGCGGACATTTTCCAACAACAGCACTTGACCATTGTCCAAAGCTGCAACTTTAGCAGCAACATCATCACCAATACAGTCATCAGTTTTGATAACTTCTTGTCCTAACAACTCAGAAAGACGTTTAGCGACGGGAGTTAAACGCAATTTTTCATCTACACCCTTGGGACGACCGAAATGGCTTGTTAAAATGACCTTAGCACCCTTTTGGGTCAAATCTTGGATAGTTGGTAGCGCCGCCCGAATCCGAGTATCATCAGTAATGTTGCCTTGATCATCCACAGGCACATTAAAATCAACCCGTACTAAAGCGCGTTTTCCAGATATATCAGCCGCAGATAAACTTGCTAAACTTTTTTTAGACACAGTACGACTCTCCTGATTACTTTTTTGTTATTGTCTTCAAAATATGACCATCAAAATTTTACCGGAGTGAGGGGCGCAGAGGTGAGATATGTTTAAAACAGTTCTATTTCCCATTGATCAAAGTCGAGAAGCCAGAGAGGCCGCTGATATAGTTGCCAATATTGTGCAAACCTATCGCAGCCGCTTAATTCTGTTGTCAGTCGTTGAAGAGCCAGACTCAGAAGCACCAGCTACCAGTCCTATGGTATCTCCAGAAGCAGTTGCCAAACTCCTAGAAAATGCCCAGGCTTTATTTTCTGAACAAGGAATCGTAGCCGAATTACTAGAAAGACAAGGTAAACCAGCTTTTACTATTTGTGATGTTGCTGATGAAGTTGAAGCCAGTTTAATTATCATGGGCTGTCGAGGCATAGGATTGACGGATGAAGGCGCAACTGATAGCGTTACTACGCGGGTAATCAACCTTTCTCCCTGTCCAGTTTTGATTGTTCCTTGATTAAACATCGTGTGCCTGAATATGATATATCAGAGTATATGTCATAACAAGCCTCATCTGAATTTGCTAGGAACCCCCCGTGGTTCCCCCAAATCACGGGGTAGGTACGGGAGCGCTACTCCTATATTAAATCCAAATCTTTTGTATAATTAATTTTGCTTGCCTACTTAGTGGAAACTGTTTCCTATTCCCTATTCCCTATTCCCTGTTCCCTGCCTTCACAGATAACTGTTTCAGCAAACCCTACTTAGACAAGATAACTAGTATTCGGGACAATGGGAAACATTGCATATTCATACCAAGCTGTCCAGATAAAACTCCGAATCCAGCGTTGACGTTTCTCCAAACTTAATTCATACTCAAATGCACCAGAAGATTCATCAATAGAAGATAAATGGGAGTTACAACCACAGCCATGTTGATAAGTAAAACCGTATTTAGATGCTATACTTTGCACCTTCATTTGCATTGCAAATACCTTACCTGCGTGTAGAATAGCATCCCACGAACGCTTATGTTCTATATCTCTGGGATCAAATCTTAAAGCCCGTTCTTCAAACACATGATCTCGATAAATTGGGGCTAAATGTACATGATAGAAACTAGCTGGTAAATCATATCCAAATTCATCAAACAGTTCCAAACCAATGCGAGCTACCTTGACCTCATTATTGTACTCAGAACCTTTTGATTCACAATTATGCAAAACTGCTTCAAAGTTCGGATAGTTGTGAATCATAAAGTCATGACCATAAAACTCCAGAGTTTCCCCTGCCAGTTGTCCAAATAACTCAGAAAATGAAGGTATTAGCCGAAATAAATGGGGACGGTCATTAAACAAATCAACATCACCATATTGCAGTTTATATTGAAACAACTGTGCCATTTCCACATAGACTTGTGGATTACTGAATCTGACATTTGCCCTGCCCTTAGCAATGTCCTGCCACACACCAGGTAATTGAGCAACAGTAACCGCATTTTCACCAACAATGACTGCAACGTTAGAGGCTTCTTGAAGCTGCATATTCAATTTCCACAGAGAGTTTAATTAACTAATTTACTGCAAATAATCCCTTTTTTATCTTTTCAACAGCATAAAAAATGTTTGACAAACTGTCTTTTGACATTGGGCAAAAAATGTCCATTATAGATTTAGGAATATTCACTGCTTAGACATTTTTTAATACCCGTTGTTAATTTGGCATCAAAAACAATGAAACCCTTTATTTATATGGGTTATGGGGTAAATAAACTCATATTTGGCATAACAGGTACGGAAGAACCAATTAAATTGGACTACCAATACTTGTCCATTTTTTGTAGGTCGGGTTAAGCGACAGCGCAACCCGACGCATTTGTTGGGTTATGGCTATGGCTCCTACGTCGCCACGCAAGCTATCGCCACACTTCGTGAACGTACCTCAATCCAACCTACAAATCAAGACTTTTTTCGATTTGGACAAGGTATTGTGGGCGTTGCTGAATTGAGGTATGAAATTCCCAAATTGAATCTTTAAAACTCTTACCTTTGCGCCTTTGCGTGAGACTAAAATTCATACCCTTAATCAGCAACGCCGTATTGTGTTGTTATAATTATTGATAATAATGCTTTGTTAGGAACTAAATTTAACTTATTATGTTAGAATAACTATGTCTGTTATCCAAAGGATAAAGTATGACCACAACAATTTCCACACATCTACAATCAACACTATATGAAACAGATCATTATCTGTGGATAGAAAACACACTCAAACAGCTAGAAAACAGAGATATTAATAATTTAGATTGGCAGCATTTAGCAGAAGAGATTGAAGCATTGGGAATAGAACAAAGACGCAAAGTAGAAAGTTATTTGAAGCAGTTATTAATCCATCTTCTGCTTTGTTGTTATTGGGAAACTGAAAAAGAAACCTGTCAACGAGGTTGGCAAATTGAAATCTCTAACTTCCGTGACGAGTTGGAATTTTCTTTTCGCTCCAAAACACTTTATAAGTATTGCCTGAGTTGTTTAGAACAGGTTTATACTAAAGCTAGAAGACAAGCAATTCAAAAGACAGGCTTACCTGGTGAGATTTTTCCAAAGCAATGTCCTTTTAGTCTTGAAGATATTCTTAATAATGAATATTTCCCCTAATTTTTTTAGAGGTTGTTTGAAAACTTTTTCGTGTGGGATCTGACACCCGCAGATCCCCCTAAATCCCCCTTGAAAAGCGGGACTTTGAGGAATTTAGCTCCCCTTTCTAGGGGGGTTGGGGGGATCTCGATTAATTCTGATACTTTTCAAAGTTTAACGCAATGCGTTAAACCCCTAACTGCTGAGTTAGATTCTAAGCAAAGACAAACTGTTTAGAATCTGTAAAACTCAAACTACTGGCTTGAATCCCAGTCAGAGTCGCTAAAGTTTGATTATTGAAGACGATCGCGGTATCTGCACCAACTTGATTTAACTTGAGTGTGGATGTGGTAATACCTAAACTGACAGCACCTTGAATACCGATAACATCAGTACCCAGTTGGAAGTCAAGCACGGTATTAGCCGAAGAGGGTAATTCAGCATTGACAATCCAGAATTGGTCAGCGCCAGCACCACCGGAAATTAAGTTACCACCACCAAGACCAACTCTGAAGATATCATTACCATCACCACCCAAAGCCCGGTCATTGCTACCCAAGTAGAAGGTATCATCACCCACACCACCGGATATGCGGTTGCCACCTTGACCATCTCTCGCATCAAAGGTGTCATTACCGTCACTACCGAAAGCGCGATCGCCTTTATTCACAAAGATCGTATCATCACCGCTACCCAGATCAACGATATTGTTAGCTGAGTTGGGAAAAGCAAATACAGTGGACAGGTCTACCTCATCTTTACCTGCACCTGTAAATACGATATTGTTTTGACCATCGAATTGACTACCAGGAGTGGCAATTAATTTATCATCTCCTGGAGTTCCTACAGTTGTAGATTGGTTGTCAATGATTTTTTCGACTGCGAGAGTAAAGATATCATTGACAGTTGCACCTGCTTTATCTGTAGCAATTACCTTTACATCCAGTGAACCTGTAACTCCTGTTGTGGGAGTACCGCTAAAGGTTCGAGTTGTAGAGTTAAAATTCAGCCAATCTGGTAACTTACTACCATCAGCTAAAGTGGCGGAATATTTAATTAAATCAGGAATTACTCCATCATTGAGCAGTGTATTTTCAAATGTATCTGTTACTAACTGATGCAGTCTTGTCGTGGGATGAACATCGTCCCAAAAAGCATATTGATCAGGATTAACTGGATTAGTGGCTGTAATTAGAGGTTGGGTAATATTCGTGAATTTGTAATTAGCAGGATTAGTCTGAACTGCTGTACTCGAACCAAAGTTATCTACCAAAGATAAATTAACATTTAGAGCTGGTTCTAAGTTAGTTAAAGCTTGATTTAAAGCTGTATTAAAGCCAAGAGAAATTGCTCTGGCATTAGCTACATTATTACTAGCAATACTCGCAGGAGTAGCACCCAAATCGGCTAAATTGCCAACAACAATTTCTTTAGCACCTAATCCGGCTAAAGTTGTAATTGCACTACTAATATTAGTAACTGCACTAGTCACAGCTTGAGTAGGATCTGTGGCAAGATTCAGAAAATCATTAGCACCAGCCCAAATTACATACAGTCCATCTTTACCGATGGAATTGGTATTTACAGTTTTAAATTGCTGAATTTGTGTGAGTAATCCAGGTACGGTTATTTGCCCAAAAGTATTACTTACTCCTGTATTTGCGCCCACAAAGGCATAGTTTTGAATTGATGGGTTTGTAAATTGTAAATCAGAGGCAAAGTAATCAGCCCAAATTAAACCATTAGAAAGACGACCTTGATAATTAGGTGGTGCAGGAAAAGTGTTACCGGAGGCTTTGTAGAAGTTACCTGTATCTGAGAGGCTATCACCAAAGATGACGAGGTTTTTATAGGGATTAACTGCGTCTGCATCCGAGAAGGTATCTTTGGGTAGTGTAAATGTAAAGGTAGAATTGACCTTAACTGTTTGATCTAAAAGTGGATTTTTGAGGATGGGTGCGGTATTCACGTTTTTTACCTTAATGGTAAATGTATTTTCCAAGTTGTATCAGATCAGTAACTCAGTATGTGCGAATTTAACGAATTTAAGGAAATTTCGTTAATAACAATTTTGGAAGTCATAGTATAACTGGGTTGTAGCCTTATGTAAAAAAATAACTTGACACAATTAGTAAACCTCAACTCACAGAAACCGAATTAAAAAACGAACTATTATCAATTATTAAACAGGGTATTTCGGCTCTACCGGAGTTAGTATGCTAAGAGGTTGTTTGATAGCGAAGCGTGGCGTTCGGTATCTGCACCAACTTGATTTAACTTGAGTAACGTCGTATACATTGCTGTTTGGGAGATTTGGGGGTGCGATCGCGAAGCTGACTGAAGATATCGCTGATGGGGATGCGATCGCCTTGATGCTTTTAGGAATGGTAATGGAAATAAATTCAGCTATAATACAATTAACAAGCGAGCAAAGAGCAAGAAAATATATATGATTACTGTAGAATTTCAAACCACTATTGAAAATGGGATGATAAAAATTCCCGAACAGTACCAACAACAGTTAAAACAACCCAATATAGTTAAAGTCACTCTTCAACAAGAAACCTCTGAACAATCTGGAAATTACCTCCAATATTTATTGGAGCATCCTTTAAATATAGAACAATTAAATCCAATGAAACGAGAAGAAATTTACGAAACCGAATAAAAAGATGACGACTTTTTTAGATTCAAATATCTGGATATATGCACTTAATCAGAGCCAGGATATCCGAAAACATCAAATTGCTAACCATCTAGCCATACAAACAGGACTTTATTTAAGTACCCAGGTAATCAATGAAGTTTGTGTAAACCTAATCAAAAAAGGAAAATTTCCCGAAAATCAAATTCAAAATCTTATTCAAGGTTTTTATCAAATTCATCATATCGTTGAACTCGATTTGAATATATTGTTGAAAGCATCCGCATTAAGAACAAAATATTTATTCTCATTTTGGGATAGTTTAATTATCGCCAGCGCACTATCAGTTAATGTCAATCAACTCTATTCAGAGGATATGCAACACGGTTTTACGGTGGAAGGATTACAAATTATTAATCCTTTTCTCTAAGCGATAGCGAAGCGCGACCTAGTAATCGCTTTTTAATGAGGAGCTTGAATGCAATATAACCCACATGCGGAATGTGGGTTACAAAAATACCCAAAAATTTCTTGTGGTGCGGGACGAAAAGCCCGCTAATCATTAAGGACGGGCAGGATGCCCATCCCACAAAATTGGGTAATTTATTTTTTGGTGTTCCCTAGATTCTAAGCAAAGACAAACTGTTTAGAATCTGTCAAACTCAAACTACTGGCTTGAATACCAGTCAGAGTCGCTAAAGTTTGATTATTAAAGATAATCGCGGTTAAAGATAATCGCGGTATCTGCACCAACTTGATTTAACTGGAGTGTGGATGTCGTAATACCCAAGCTAACAGCACCTTGAATACCAATAACATCAGTACCCAGTTGGAAGTCAAGCACGGTATTAGCCGAAGAGGGTAATTCAGCATTGACAATCCAGAATTGGTCAGCGCCAGCACCACCGGAAATTAAGTTACCACCACCAAGACTAACTCTGAAGATATCTTTACCATCACCACCCAAAGCCCGGTCATTGCTACCCAAGTAGAAGGTATCATCACCCACACCACCGGATATGCGGTTGCCACCTTGACCATCTCTAGCATCAAAGATGTCATTACCATCACTACCGAAAGCGCGATCGCCTTTATTGACAAAGATAGTATCATCACCGCTACCCAGATCAACGATATTGTTACCTGAGTTGGGAAAAGCAGATACAGTGGACAGGTCTACCTCGTCTTTACCTGCACCTGTAAATACAATATTGTTTTGACCATCAAATTGACTACCAGGAATGGCAATCAATTTATCATCTCCTGGAGTTCCTACAGTTGTAGATTGGTTATCAATGATTTTTTCAACTGTAATTACAAAGATATCACTAACAGTTGCCCCGGCTTTATCTGTAGCGATCGCCTTAACATTCAAACTACCAACATTATCATTACTGGGAGTACCGCTAAAGGTGCCAATTGTGGGATTAAAGGTTAACCAACTTGGTAAAGCATTGCCATTTTCTAATGTTGCGGAATAAGTCAGAAAATCACCAGCATCAATATCGCTGAAAGTGTTGGTGGGAATTTGGAAGTTAAAGAGGTTATCTTGTTTAACGGTTTGATCTGCAATTGTATTTGCTAATGTCGGTGCATCGTTGACATTTTCAACTGTAATAGTAAAGATATCACTAACAGTTGCCCCGGCTTTATCTGTAGCGATCGCTTTAATATTCAAACTACCCACATTATCATTATTGGGAGTACCGGAGAAGGCGCGAGTGGTGGGATTAAAGGTTAACCAACTTGGTAAAGCATTACCATTTTCTAATGTTGCGGAATAAGTAAGAACATCACCAGCGTCAATATCAGTAAAAGTGTTTTCTGGGATAGTGAAACTAAAGGCTGTATCTTCAGTTGCCGTTTGAGGGGCGATAAGGTTAGTAACCGTAGGCGGATGATTAACTATGATTTGTTGGTTGCCAAAATCAATTCCTGTACGGACTGCACCTGCTGTCAAATTGACGGTATGAACAAGGTTAATGGTATTGTCGAAGATGGTAGTTGCGCCATTGTTATTGTTATTACCAGGATCAACAGGATTGGGGTTAGAAGTTGAACTACTGAGATTGAGAATACCTTCTGCGAGTTTCAATAAATCTACACGGGGATAATTTGCTCCTGTGTTGATCACGTTGTCATTCTCGTTATCACCGTCGTTGATAATGACACTGTTTGTACTTAGGAGATTACGAAACTCATTAACTGTGAGTTTCCGACCAAGTTTTTCTTCTGCTATCTGCTGTGCGAGAGTTGCCACGCCTGTAACATAAGCCGTTGCTTGGCTAGTTCCTCCCATCGAGGTAGTACCACCATTGGCATTAGCGCCTGTAATTAAGATACCAGGAGCAAATACATCTAACAAGTTGCGATCGCGTTGGGAGAAACTAGCGATTTGGTCAGCAGTTGTGGTGTAATCAATTGCACCACCAACAAAGTTTTTCTGAGTGCCAGAATTATCCGCCCAAACCGCACCAACGGCGATGACATTGGGATCTATGGCTGGGTAAGCTAATCCGGGGTTACTGCCATACTGATAAAAGCTGTTACCTGCGGCGGCACTGATAATGATATTTTGGGAGGCGATCGCTGCTAATTCATCACCAATGCCATACCGAGAGGTGGCTGTTGTCCAATTTTGACTATCACCAATGGAAAGGTTGACAGATGCAATATTATATGCTGTGCTATTAGCTGCCACCCATTGCAGGGCTTTTTCTAAATCTGAGAAACTGCCAGCACCGTTATCTTTAAAGACTTTTAAGGCGATGATATTGGCATCAGGGGCAACGCTGGTAAAGATACTGGCAATGTGAGAACCGTGATTATTTTTATCACTAGCATCTGTATCATTATCGGCAAAGTCGTATTCATAGACGATTTTATCAGCAATGCCGTTGTTATCAGCATCAGCCCCAAAGATGGGATGATTTAAGTCTATACCCGTATCAATGATGACTGTAGTTAAACTGTTGCCTTTGATGTTAGCGTATCGGCTATCTGCCCAGAAATTATCCAGGTTAATTAAAGAAGTTGCTTGACTATCCACCAAACTGGAAATTGTGGTACTCGGACTTTCTAAAGGAGGAGTTACTGTAGTATTGGCAGGGGTTTCATCATCAACAATAGTCACAGTAGCACTGCTTTGATTGCCAATGGTTGCGCCACCTGTGGGGTTAGTCAGTTTAATTGTAAAATATTCGTCTCCCTCAACTTTCTCATCATTACGGATTTTGATAGCATTAGGATTACCTAACAGGGCATTCTGCACATAAACAAGTTTGCTGGTTTCATTTTCAGCAAAAGTGACAGTAATGGGAAGATTGTTGAAATCATTATTGACGGAACTAGCCGCACATCCACATCCTTTGGCAGTACCATCAATGAAGCTAAGTGTAGCACTAACTGTATTACTGGCGTTTCCTGTGCGAGTTACCCAAATTTCTGTGACTGCTGTGCCGTCTTCCTTGACTATATAATTAGCCGCATTGAAGTTGAGTTGAACCTCGCTGATTGAGTCGAGAGGGGAAATAATATCTAAAGTTGGGGTATAAAGGGGAATTTCCGCGTTGGTGGTAGTGATATTAACGCCGGGGAAGGTTTGCTTCCATCCTGGTTGTTGAACTTCAGCGACGGTGTAAACTCCTGGACGCAGATTAGTGAATTGATAATTACCGTTTGTGTCGGTAATAGTTGAGATTTCGCTGTTGTCTAATTGTCCGTTGGTGTTGGTATCGAGGTAAATTGTCCAACCTTGTAAACCAGTTTCCCCAGCATCTTTTACCCCATTACCATCAAGATCATGCCATTTCATCCCCCGAATTTCAGCATCATTATCGGTAATGCTGACAGCAATATTAGGAAGTGTGGCATTGTTGTAATTAGCATCTGTACTGCTAACACTATGGCTAATTGTACTGGTGTGGTTGCCTTCGGCGATAGTGTCGTTAACGGCTGTAACGGTAACAGTTTGGGGAGTATTCCAGTTAGCAGATGTGAAAGTGACGGTAGTTTTATCAATGGTAATTTGATTACCACCGTTTAGGGTAACAGTCACATCAGCAGTCGGTTGAGTTTTGAGAACAAGGGTATAACTATCAGTATTACCCCCTTCGGTAACGGCGGTGCTACCACCACTTTGAATTAAAGTAATACCAGGGGTTGGTGGTGCAGCAATGGTAAATGTTGCGGTTTTGGCTGCATCACCACTATTACCTGCATTATCTTGGATGGTAGTAGTATCAACTTTTAGGCTGTAAACACCAGGAGTGTTAGTTAAACTATCTAACCCGTTAATGCGATAGGTTGTATCGGAGATATAGGTAACAGTGACGGTATTAGGTAAGGTAAGGTTAACACCGTCACGGCTGAGGCTAATATCACTTTGATCAAAGGTATTGAGGTTAATTTGTTCGGAGAATTGGACATCAATAGTATTGACGGGGTTAAGGGTTGAGGTGGGAACGTTCAGGAATTGACTGATTACTGGTGGGGCGACATCTGCAAATAGGCTTAAAGTGGTATTTGTGGTATTTCCTGCTGCATCTTGTACCCTGATTTCTAATTCTCTTGCACCAGGGGAGGGAAGTTGTACACTACTACTAAATTGAGTCCCTGTAACGGTGGCTTGTGTTAAAAGTTGATTGGTAATTTTATCGTAGACAAAGACTTTTAAGCCAGTTTCGCCTAATTCTCCACTAATAGTTGGGGTGGTGGTGTTAATAAGGGTTTGTCCCGATGTAGTGAGAATTTGTAGAGACGTTGTATTTTGTAGAGACGTTGTATACAACATCTCTACATTATTAATATTATTGGGGGATATTCCCGCAACAACAATATTACTGGGTACTGCGGGTGCGGTGGTATCCATCACCCAGGTTTCTGACTGTGTACCTGTTCCCGCGTTACCAGATAAATCTTGAATACCGCTACCATTGACGGTGAGGGTGTAATTTCCATCTGTTGTGGTTAATCCTGATAAACCATTAATACGGTATGTTGTGTCATTAACCGCAGAGATAGTGACAGTATTGTTAATTAAATTTGTGCCACCATTACGGGTGAGGGTGATATCTTGCCAATTAAAGGTACTGAAGTCAATTTTTTCTGAGAAGGTGACATTGAGATTAGAAACAGGTTGATTACGCAGATCAATTAAGAGATCAATAATATCGGTAAAAATGGGAGGAGTATTATCAGAGTTTCCTGTTGCTGCTTTGATCCAAGTTTCCGTTAGTGAACCTGTGCCTAATTTGCCTGTCGTATCTTCTATACCACTGGCGTTAACGGCTAGGGTATATTGTCCGTCAGTGGTGGTGAGGCTGTTTAATCCTGTAATTTGATAACGGGTGGGAGATAGAGACTGAATAGTTACGGTGGAGTTAATTAAATTTGTTCCCTCATTGACGGTTAAACTTAAATCGTTGTAATCAAAGCTATTGGTTTTAATTGCTTCCGAAAAGTCAACGGAAATAGCATTAATAGCAGTGGCGCGAGGATCTGGACTAACATCAATAATATCGGTGACGGTGGGACCACCAGGGGTATAGGTAACGGTGTAGGTGGTGTTGCCAGCGCTGGTATTATCAAGGAAATGCAGAATATTTTCGTATTTTGGTCTTCCTGTACCGGGGAAAGTTCTGTCAGTTGTCCAAATATTCTTTAAGTTGATTTCTGTACCATCTGCACGCTGAATTTTAACGATATCGAATTGACTGTTACTGGGTTCTGCTAACTCAAAATAAGTCCAGCCGGTTTCCACAGTGGCGGAAATTTGCACGGTTAGATCATTTAAGGTTGCAGGTGCGTCAATGGTGGTATTTTTAACGGCTTTTACTGGTGCTGTGCCGCCACTGCTAAAGTAAATAATATCGGGGGTAAATTTGGCATCAAAGGTGTCGTTAACCAGAAAATCGGGTAAGTTATCGGGGTTAGGATGGTTAACTTGAACTTGGTGAATAAGTTCGTGAATTGTGACTTCTTTAATTAGGGAAAGTTCAGGTTTACCCAAACTATTAACGTGTTCAAAGGTAGCTTTATAATCAACAAATTTACCTTGTAAACTTGATTTGAGTAACCAGTCAGCAACGCCTGTTTTTCCGGCTGCAATATTACCGAAATCAACTGTTAATGAAGGACTAGCACCTGTACCGTTGACTTCTGAACCGATGATTTGGAAGTCAACCAACAAGCCTTTTTCATTATCAATAATTTTTGGTTGACTAGAGATGATTTTCAAGTTTTTGGCATCACCTTTACCTTCGTTTCTGACTAATACTGCGAGGGAATAGGGAACGGAGGTTTCAACAATATCATCGGTGAAGGGATCATCAGCGAAAACATCCCGTTGATGGAAATAGTCTAGGTGTAATTCTGCTTGGGGATAGACGGTGATAGGTGCAGAAAGCAGGGGAACGGTGACGGTTGCGCCGTTTTCTACATAGGATAGAGTGCCACCAATGCTGTATTGAGTAGGAATTTCTGGTGCAGCGAGATTAGTGGGAATAAATGTCCATTTGGCACTACCTATTCCTTCATTTACACTGGTTGCCGGGTCGTCTCCTGTTAAGATTCCTGTGCCATCAACGGCGGTAATATTACTGAGGATGGGTGAGGTGATGCCAAAGAGGTCATTAACTACTTTGCCTTGTGCGTCTTTAACTTGGAGAGTGACGGAAAGCTTTTCGAGGTTTGTGATGTTACCGTTTTCGATTTCCAATGAACCCAGGAAAGCGGCACGGGTCATTATCGCTTCTTGATCAATTTGGATACGAACCTTAGCACAAACTCCACCGCTACCATCTAATGCTTCTTGCAGTTCTTGGGTTTTTTGGGTAATAGCGTCAATTATATCGCTGTATCCTTCAGCCTCTGTTTCGCTGATAGCTTCATCTAAAGCATCTTGAAGAGGTCCGATTTGGTTTAAGGCAATAAAATCTTGGCTTTCCCCAACAGGGATATTATAAGTATTAAAGAGTTTGGACTCCCAATAGTCAATAGTGCGATTCCATCGGTCAATCAATTTATTAACATCGCTTCCTGTAATTGGGGTAGGCAATGGTAAATTTAATAGCTCATCTCTTTCTATATCAGAAATTTTGACGGGATCTGTTTCACCAAATTGGGTGTCGGCGAGAAAAGTCCCAAACCATTCGCTAAATTCAGGCGTAGTCGCGGAATCCATCCAAACTTTATCACCAAAAAATGCTTGCCAAACTTGATATACTTTTGATAAACGTTCTAGAGATAGTTGTAAAGTTCCTAACCCTTGATTAATAAAGGAAAGAGTATTAGTGATTGAAAACTCACTTTGAACGGAAGGAGTAGCAAAAGCCTCACTAAAATTTCTATATGTTGTCAATACATCGTCAATAATCTTTAGACCTTTTGCAACTTTTGCAGCTTTTTCAGTAAATTCAGTTTTATTTTTATTAGATTCAACAAACTCTTGTAGACCTTCTTTTATCAAGTCTTTAGGTTCTCCATTGGCAGCATCCGCTGCGGCTTTCCACCAAGATAATCCCGTAGACGCAGCTTTTATAATAGGAGCATAGCTGCCTAGAGTTATTGCAAGATCAATTACAGCTTGTTTAATTTTTTCTGTGCGCGGATCGCAGTTAGAAGATTGAACATTAACCGTGACGGGTGTAACATAGGTACGAACACCACTAGCACCACCGACACCACCGACACCACTACCACTACCACCCAAATAACCACTACCACTAGCACCACCGACGACACCACCGACACCACTACCACTAGCACCACCACCGCCGATGAAACAGTTACCTTCAACATTCAATATCGGCAGGGGAATCGCTCTTTTAATTTGTACACCACTGCAATCGTAAGAATAATCTATACCAGCAGAAATACTACAAGGAACTGAAGGAGTTGATTGGGTAGAAAGTTCACCACCAAAACTACTTAAAGTGTCAAAGTCAGCAATACGAGTAATCTTTACTGGAACTATAATTGAACTCTTTGCTGCTAGAGAATCAATATTATTAATTAACGACTCAATTTTATAAAAAGGATGTTCTCCAAAATAGAGATTAATATAATTAGCAGCTATCAAACCATGATTAGTCGCTGTAACATCAATCTGCATGACCTGACCCACAACCTGTAGCTGTTCTAAGTCAATGAATGTGGGTTCAATAACGACTGTGGGAATTGGTACATTTGTTTCAAAAACGCTTTCTATACTAATTGTATATCTGTCTTCTATTTCTGTTGGTGTTACTGTCCATGTATATTTAACAGTTTGTCTCGACAAAAATGCTTCAATATCCTCTGTTTCTCCTGCACTAATATAAATATTTTGTTCGTAAGTATCATGACTATCGGCACTAATCCGAAGTGTATAATATCCTTCTGCTAAATTGGTTTTTGATAAAATCCCATCTGCATCTTGTTCAGAGAAAACAACATTTTTCGTAAAGGGATCTAATAAAGTAACTGTGGCATTTTTTAACTTTGGTGAACCTTCAGCAAAGAAGGATAATTCATCAACTACATTAATATTTAGATTCCCTTTGGCTTCAGAAACAGCCCGGAAATTAAAAGGTAATTTTAACGATGTCTCCGCACCGGCAATAACTAAATCGCCATTATAAACTGTCAAATCCTGAGTTACGGACGGTTGCAATAACAGAGAAACTTTTGTTGACTCTCCTGGATTAAGTGAAGGTATTGATACAGGAGATGCTAACTTTAACCAAGAAGCTTCAGGAAGTGAAATATCTAAATTTCCCGAAGCAATTCCGCCTTGGTTAGTTACGGTAAATTCAACTAATTTTTGACCTCCCCGCAACATACTTGCTTCTAAGTTGCTAATATCTGCCACTAAGCGAGGTAGAATTTGCTCTACATTCACCGTTACTGGTAAGGTAGTGGTAACTCCTTCAGTTGTGCTTAAACCTAGAGAGAAATTGTTATATTGCCATTTGTCATTGGGAACATTAATACTGTAGTTAACGGTGATTTCTTCATTACCTGCTAAACTCGTTTTTTCTGAGGTAATATTAACTATCCAATCACTTAGCGCACCGTTTATAGTAGCAGTTAATCCCGATAATCCTACATCACTCAAGTTTTGTAACTTAACTACACCGTTAACAGTTGTTCCTTCTGTAATCTTCTGGGATACTTGCGTTAAGAGTTGATCATTTTCTTCAAACCTCATTCCTAGCAATTTAAACTGGTCTTCTGCTGCACTATCTTCACTGGAATTACCAGGAAAATAAGCGTTAATGTTGTAAGTTCCTGCTTCTCCCGGTAATGGGGTAAACTGTTGGGTAAAATTACCATTAGCATCGGTAAAAGCATCAAATTCTCGGATATTACCCTTATTTTCTACGCTGACTTTGACAAATTCATAAGGAACGGGGGAATTATCACTATTACTTAATGCTGTTCCTCGGAATGTGATAGGACTTCCCACCAAACCCGTTTCTGTGTCAGTGTAAACAGTTCCACGATAGGCAGGTGTAATTGTTATCGGAGTGATAGTAGTATTATTATTTTCACCAATGCTGACCCCTTCATTAACTGTATTTCCTGAATCTGTAACACCAATTAAATAATATTGTCCAGGAGTACGAGGTGCAAAATAGGTAACAGTCCGATTATAGGAAGTTCCGGCTAATAAATTAGCAGGATTGTCTGTAGTTCCTACGCCAAATTCTCCTAATAAGGTATCATTAGCATCTAGTTTATTATCAGTTGATAAATAAACCCGGTCTTTCCAACTTCCTGCCGCGCTAATAATGCCATTATTGGTAATAGTATAGGTAAACTGGGATTGTTTACCTGTATAGGTAGTTTGAATTCCTTGTAACTGAGTCACCATTAAATCAGGAACATTGATATCAGTTACTTCTAAGCTATCACTACCACTATTTAACCCGGTTGCGGAAGAGGTAATAGTCACCTTTTGACTACCATCATTAATTCCGTCACTAACTCCTGTAATGGTGAAAGTAGCAGAATTTTGTCCTACAGGAATGGTGACAGTATTGGGAACAGTTGCTTCCGTGGTATCGCTAGAACTGAGGTTAACAATTAACTCGCTATTGATATCAGTATTACGAGTAATAGTGGCTGTAGCTGTCCCAGTTTCGGCAATAATATCTTTGTCTATAACAAGGTTTAAACTAGAACTTTCGTTATCAACGACATTCAAATTAGCAGTGGCTTGACCTGCATTTGTGACTACACTCGTACCTGTATAGGTAGGTTTAGCAGTAATCATAACCGCTTGTGTACTATCGAGAATGGTATCATCAACCCCTTGAATTTCAAAGGTAGCAGATGCTTGATTTGCTGCAATAATAACGGTAGCCGGAACGGTTGCTTCTGTGGTGTCACTGCTAGAAAGTTGCACCAATAAGGGCGTATCTGTGACTATATTACGGGTGATAGTGGCAGTGGCTTTGCCACCATTTTCGTTAATATTATTGGTATCAAGGGTTAAGGTTAAATTAACTCCATCATTATCAATGATTGCTAGGCTATCTGAACCACTAATAAACCCAGCAGCAGAGGCAATAATTGTGTGATTTTTGGGCAGTTCAATTAAGGTATCATCAACAGCAGTAATATTAAATGTGGCAGAATTTGCACCTGCGGGAATCGTGACTGTAATAGGTACAGTAAGTTGGGTATTATCGCTATTAACTAAGGTGACTGTCAGGGGTTCTGTTGTGTCAGTATTGCGGGTAACTGTTCCCTGAACGGTATTGCCTTCGGTAGCTTGTTCCGCTGTAATATTAACAGTTAAAGTCGGTTTAAAATCATTGTCAATGATATTGACAACTGCGCTGTTTTGTGTTCCGATTGTTACGCCATTGGTGGGATTAGAAAGACTTAAATTGATAGTTTCATTGCTTTCTAAAATACTATCATCAATGATGGGAATAGTAACGGTTTTAGTGGTTTCTCCATTAGCAAAAGTCACTGTAATTGGTGAATTATTATAGTCACTCCCTGCTGTAGCTGTACTATTAGTTAAGCTAATAGTCGCACTAACTTCTCCATCACTACCATTAGTGCGAGTTAAAGTAACTGCGGTGACAGGTGTACCATCTTCATTAACTGAATAGTTAGCATTGCTAAACTGAATAACTCCTGGTACAGCATCATTATCAATGATATTTAAAACTGCTGTTTGTTGCGTTCCTAATGTTGCGCCACCTGTGGGGTTAGATAAAGCTAAATTGACGGTTTCTGTAGGTTCGTAAACATTGTCATCAATAATAGGAATGGTGACGTTTTTATTAGTTTCCCCATTAGCAAAAGTCACCGTAATTGGTGAATTATTATAATCACTACCTGCTGTAGCTGTGCCATCAGTAGGAGTTAAAGTAACGCTAACTTCACCATCACTTCCCCCTATACGAGTCAAATCAACACTGAATGTTCCATTTTCGTTAACAGTATAAGTGCTACTATTTAAGCTAATTGTCCCCCGTTTGGGTAAATCATCGTTAATAATGGTTAATGTGGCTGTTGTTTGCGTTCCTAAAGTTGCACCACCTTGGGGGTTAGTCAGGGTTAAGTTAATGGTTTCATCAGGTTCAAATTGGGTGTCGTTAACAATAGGAATAGTAACCGTTTTACTGGTTTCTCCATTAGCAAAATTAACTGTAATTGGTGAATTGCTATAGTCACTTCCGGCTGTAGCTGTACTATTAGTTAAGCTAATAGTCGCACTAACTTCTCCATCACTACCATTAGTGCGAGTTAAAGTAACTGCGGTGACAGGTGTACCATCTTCATTAACTGAATAGTTAGCATTGCTAAATTGAATAACTCCTGGTACAGCATCATTATCAATGATATTCAGAGTTGCTGTTTGTTGTGTTCCTAATGTTGCGCCACCTGTGGGGTTACTCAGGGTCAGATTGACGGTTTCAATAACTTCAAGTTGTGTGTCATCAACGATGGGAACAACGACTGTTTTTGAAATCTGCCCATTATCAAAGAAAACCACAATGGGAGTACCGTTGTAGTCTGAAGGCTGTGTTGCTGTACCATTGCTGGGTGTGACAGTAACCGTAACAATGCCATCACTACCATTGATACGGGTTAAGGTAATGGCTTGAACGGCTGTACCCTCTTCGTTCACGCTATAGCTACTGCTACTAAATGCGATCGCGCCAGGGCTGAATTGTCCTGTTCCCGTAATCACTTTAAGCTCATATAGGG
>NZ_AP018316.1:3270370-3302447 GCF_002368115.1 Dolichospermum compactum NIES-806
TGGTGGCAGTCGCACTTGTATCGTTATCATCAGTAACCGCTTGTTCCACTGTGATAACTTGACCATTCAACAATATTGTCCCGTGGTCATCCTCTGCTTTTAACACCTGCAAAGTTTCAGCATTTAGATTTTCCCTCAGCACCAAAGCCGCAAAAATCGCCCCTTCATCTCCAATTGAATCAGCAGTATTAATTTGGTTATCAACCCAATGACCTATTTCTTCTAAAATAACGCTGGTGACATCTGTGACATCTCCCTGATGACTCGTTAAAAATTCCTGCGATAAATAAATTGTATTTGTCGCAGCGGTATAAGACCCGTTTGCGCCATTTAATTCTGCTGAAGAAAGAATGGTAATTGCTGGGATGATGCTAAAATCTTGATTTTTCCAAGCATTTCCCAGATTTAAAACTGCTTCTGGATCAAAAGTCTCCCCAAAAGCTAACCGCATTTTTGCCACAAACTCTTCACTGTTCGCAAAATCTTGTAGATACAGTTCTATTTGTTCTAATGCTAGTAATAAAACCTGATTTAGATACAAATTATCGGTAAGAGAGCTATTGGCAGGTGTAGATGTCATAAAAATATATGGTAATTAATTTTCGCGCGTAGCTGTAGCAAAAAAATAATATTGAGTATACAAAAATCTGAACATCTACCAAAAGTTAGAGATTGGAAATTTTTCCTCAAGAATCTTACCTGAGTAGGTTGACAGGGGGATATGTTGTATTCAAATTAGCTTGCACTAGAATATGTTTTTAATAAATATGTATAAACAGAAGCTTTATGATAGTATAGCGCAAGTGCTAACTTGTGAGTTTGCTGTTGTGGGGATGATGGGATGCGATAGCGAAGCGCTGCTGCAAGCAGTTCGCTGTTTGGGATGATGGGAGTGCGATCGCTGAGGATGGGGTGCGATAGCGAAGCGCGACCTAGTAATCGCTTTTTAACGAGGAGATTGAACGCGATATAATGGCAGTAATGCAGTATAGGAAAAAAGTTATGATTCAAACCTTAGATGCTCTGTTCGATGGTGCAGCCCTTCTTCCTGAAGTACCTTTAAACATCAAATCAGGTACGCGAGTTCGGATTATTGTTGAAAGTCTGTTACCAGATGAAAAACCAAAACCAAAAACATTTTTGCAAACGGCCAAATCTTTAAATTTACAAGGTAAGCCAGACTGGTCAACTAATATAGACCAGTATTTGCATTAGGAAAATATCTCAGAAAATGAATGAAATTTTTTTAGATACATCTTTTGCAATTGCCTTATCCGCAATTACAGATCAAAATCATGCCAGAGCAGTTGAGCTTGCTGAACAAATTGAGGATCAAAATTCTTATCTCGTTACAACTCAAGCAATTTTACTAGAAATTGGCAATGCTCTTTCTAAGCAAAGATATAGAACCGCCGCAATTCAACTTCTTGAATCTCTAGAATCAGATCCAAACGTTGAAATAGTTCCTCTAACTAATGAACTGTACGATGCTGCTTTTCAATTATTTAGAAGTCGTCAAGATAAAGAATGGGGACTGGTTGACTGCATATCATGTATTGTGATGCAAAATCGGGGAATTACTGATGTGCTAACTGCGGATGAGCATTTCAATCAAATGGGATTTCGGGCGTTATTAAGAAATTAATGAAACAGGAATAGTGAAGCTGACCGAAGATATCGCTGTTTTGGGGATGTGGAAGGGCGATCTCTGTTCTGTAGTGGAGGGAAATGCGATCGCTTGATAAAATAGAAGTAACTTAAAGTTACAGGATAAACAAATAAATGATCACATTAGAAATGGCAATCGCTCCAAAACACACAAAATTAACATACTATCCGTTACCTGTTCCCTTCTTTGTAATATAGAAATAAAATGAGTGAAGTAACAGCAAATTATGATCAATCATGGAAAGAAGCGTTAAATGAATATTTTGAAAGCTTCCTAGCATTTTTCTTTCCTGTAGCCCATCAAGCAATTGATTGGACAAAAACCCCTGAATCTTTAGATAAAGAACTGCAAGAAATTACAGCTTCAGGAGAAACCAAAAACCGAATTACCGATAAACTGTATAAAGTTTGGTTATTAGATCAAACTCAAGTATGGATTTTAATCCACATAGAAATTCAGAGTCAATATGATGTTAACTTTGAAGAACGGATGTACATTTATAATTACCGAGCCTTCGACCTTTATCACCAATTTGTAGTAAGTGTAGCAATTTTAGGTGATACAAGTCCTAGTTGGCGACCAAATAGTTATGATAGAGCTATGTTGGATTGTGAACTAAGTAGGTAAAGAGAAAAATTTAAAGGTATGTGACGAAATGTAAATTCAATGAATGCCTTGCAAATAGGTTATTTCACGGTTTTTACAAAACTAAACATATATCGTTTTTATTATGTTTACCTACTTAAGTTTAAAATTCCCCATAGCTAAAATTCTTGATTATGAATCAAAATGGCATGAACTAGAAAAAAGTGATAATCCCTTTGCTACCATAGTGATGGCGCATTTAAAGACTAAAGCCACCACCAGTAATTTAACAGAAAGGGAGCAATGGAAATGGATATTAATTAGAGGACTTTATGACCGGGGCTTCACAAAAGAGAAGGTTATTAAGTTATTTAAAATCATCGACACAATGATGACTTTACCTAAACAATTGCAAGCAGGATTGGTCACTAAAATTAAACATTTTGAGGAGGAAAGAAAAATGCCTTTAATTAGCCCAACAGAACAACTAGCTATAGAACGAGGAATAGAACAGGGAATAGAACAGGGAAGACAAAGAGAGCAACAGCTAATTATACGACAAATAAATCGGCGAGTTGGTGAAATGGAATCATCATTAATTGACTCAATTCGTGCATTAACAATTGAGAAATTAGAATTATTGGGTGAGGCTCTGTTAGATTTTTCTTCTGTCACTGATTTAGAACAATGGTTACAAAATAACCCAGAGTCTTGAGATTAATCATATTTATTAAATAGGGCGATCGCTCCTGGGAAACCGTTTTGTGAATATGAGAGGGCGATCGCTTTGGGGATATGGGATGTACCATTTTTGGGGATATGGGAGTGCGATAGCGAAGCGCTCCGCAGGAATCGCTTCATGAAGAGTACAATTTTCTACCCACAGGAGCAAAGGGAATTTCTTTACCCTTTTGTTGATAATCTTCCTTCACTAACTCCCAGGCTAATTTTAGTTCTTGCAAAGCTTCTTCGGGAGTATCACCAAAAGCTGAAATGTTAGGTATTTCTTGTAAATGTGCTAACCAATCTCCTTGTTCATCAATATATTCTTGCAAACTGCCAATGAGATTTATGTTACAGCAATTCTTGCTCTAACCAAATAAATACAATGGAGGGCGTAAGCCTTGCGCCCCTACGGGTTTTGTGATAAAAACTGTACCTCATAATATTAAAAATTAGGGGCTTAACGCATTGCGCTAAACCCCTATGAGAGAATTATGTTTTAAGCAAAGACAAATTGATTAGGATCTGTCAAACTCAAACTACTGGATTGAATCCCAATGAGAACCGCTATGATGTTACTATCAAATACAATCTGAGTATCACCACCAACTTGATTTAAGGTGAATTGAGATGCAGTAGAGCCTAGATAAATCTTATCAATACCAATTTGGAAGTCAAGGATAGTATTAGCAGCTTTTGGTGCTTCAACATTAAAGATCCTGAATTCATCAGCACCAGCACCACCAGATAGCAGGTTGCCACCACCAAGACTAACATAGAATTTGTCGTTACCATCGCCACCTAATGCCCGGTCATTGCTACCCAGGAAGAAGGTATCATTACCAAGACCACCCGACATCCGGTTATTGCCTTTACTATCTCTAGCTTCAAAGGTATCATTACCATCGCTACCGAAAGCGATATCCCCCTTATTTACAAAAATTCTATCATTACCACTCCCAGCATCAATAGTGTTATTACCAGCAAGCCCTAAAATAGATGCACTTACTAGGTCTACTTCATCATTTCCAGCACCGGTAAAGACAATATCACGGATACCATTAAAGTCAGTTCCAGCTATCAGCATATCTGCACCGGGAGTTCCTGAAATGAGTTCTCCAGGAGAGCCTAAAACGGTATCTTCCCGGAAATTGAGGTTTTGGATTCTGGTATCTCCTTCTGGGGGTGTTTCCACAATATTGAAAGCTTTATTCCCAGCTACGGGGAAGTTTGCAGCTAAAAATTCAGCAAGTGTATCCTGTTCCGAAGCATCCGCAGCAAAGGTAGCAACACCAGTTCTAGTAGCATTAATAGGTTGGGTTAAATCAACGCGATTTTCACCAAATTCAGGAAATGGGTAGTTATCACCACCACCTGCTAGGAAATCAAGGGTAATTAGGCGAATTTGCCGATTTGCATCTCCTACCAACTGCCCATTTTCCACAATTACATCTAAGACTTGACCATTGTTAGGATCAACAATAGCTAAACTACGAATGCGATCGCCTTCTTTTTGTACACCAGTCACTCTACCATTGGCATTTCGTTCAAAGACAATAGCCTGTTTACTGGGGTCAAAACTAAACTGAATCCCACTAACTTGGGGAAATTGTCCAGGAGTCGCACCCTCAGCAGTTGCTGCTACACCATATTCTAAAATTCGCTCTAATTCTGCTGCGGTTACAGTCAACAAAGATAAGCCATTATTGAATCGCAAACTATCCAGAATGTCTAGCTGGGAAATCTCCCCAGTTTGTTTACCAGAAAAGGGGTTTGCTTGGGTAGGAAGAAGTGTGCCATTGGCATCTACTTCACCAATAGCTGCCCGAATACCACCGCCATTTTTGATGGAGACTTGTACAGTAGCATCAATAGTTTTAGCAAAGAACAAATTAGCATCCGCAGACAAATTACCCAAAGTTGTTTCTTGGGTTCTTACCTGTTCCCGACGACCTTCGATAAATACCGTACTCCGGCCAAAAACATTACTATCTTGTGCTGCAACCAACCCTTCAACAGCGTCGGTTAGCTGTTTAACCAAATTACCTTTTGTCCCTTGAGCAAAAGCAGCTTCTTTACTACCCCATAAAGCAATTACTTGATCCTCTGTAGTCGCAACTGGACCATTAATTACTAAATCTAAATCACTGACTGCATCCAGAGGACTACCATTAGCATCTACTAAAATGCCATTAGCATTAAAATCTACTACCAATCTTCCTACATAAGAATATTCGCCATCAGTGCTAACAATAACTGCGGGATCTCCATCTGCATTAGTAGTGACGATAGGATAGGTATTTGCTGGTGTATCTCCAGAACGCAAATTATCATCACCATTAGCCAAGATAGTATCAGAACCACTAGCTATAACTACATCTACACCCCTTAACTTAGTAATTAGTTGTTGTTCTAGGGCAATTTGTTGCAGATGTGAAACTACAATAATTTTATTAATGCCTTGGGTTTGTAATTGATTGATTACAGGCTGCAAAATAGCAGCTAAGGCATTCATATCATTTGCTTTTGTTCCCTGTACCCTTGTCCCGGTGGGAGAAGAAATACTTTCTAATAATTGGGTGGTAGCACCAACTACACCTATTTTTTCACCACCTCTTTCAATAATTGTCGCCGGGGCAATTTTTGGGGTAGTTGTTCCTGCTAGGGATGCAGTAGGATTTGTTTGAAAGGCTGTATTAGGAAGAATATTAGGAGTAAATAAACCAGATAAATTGCTATCTGCGGCAAAATTTAAGTTAGCGGATAGGTAAGGAAATTGAGTGCCTACCCATCTATCATCAGCTAAACCTGCACCCCGATATTCTGCTGCTATAATGGTTCTTAAAACTTCCGAACCCAAATCAAATTCATGATTACCAAGGGCAGAGGCATCAAAGCCGATGATATTCATAATTGAGATATCAACTCGACCACTACCTTCTCTTAAACTACTATAGCTAGTATTGATGGTTTGATTGGGTAAACCAAAAAGTTGATTGTAGACATTGTTAAATAAGCCACTATTGCGGAAAGTTATATCTCCTGCGGCACTAAAAAATGGTCCTGCTAGGTAGTTATCTCCCGCAGACAGGGTAATGGAGTTGTCAACTAAGTCTTCTAAGCTATCAACAATTGCCGCAAAGTTAGGTGCATCCGAAATTGCATTTACACCACCTTCTAGATCAGAAGCATGGAGAATTTGCAGTCTAAAATTTGTCATGGGATAAACTCAAATCCTTTTAGACATAGGATTGAATAAATAAGTTAAGATAGAATTAAGAAAGTATAGGTAAATAGTTAAATTTATTAATAGACATCTCCGAAAAAGAATCTGAAACCCTTAGAGGGTGTTTGAAAAGTCTAATTTATTACTTGCAAGGGCGACTAGAAGTCGCGGAACCACACAGACGAAACCCACCTATTCCTTCGGAACGCTACGCGAACGTGGGTTCAAAAGCCTTGATTTTTCGTTAGTCCACGCAGGTGGACTTTGTTTGTGTAGTAGCGATTTCTAATCGCCGGAAACTTTTCAAACATCCTCTTAACCTGTCTAGCTGAAAACCTCATTTCCGGAGAGGTCTAATGTCTTTAGGGCAAAAGTTAAATGCAGATGGACGCAGATAAACGCAGATTTTTTTAGATCATGATATTAAATATCTCCGGTAATTAAGTGGGTATAATCTGAAACTGTTGTAGGAACAATTCATGAATTGTCCCTACAATAATTTTCACCAGATGTCTATTTAGGACTTGCTGGTTTTATACAAAAGCGAAATTAGCAGCGGTCAAACTTAAGGTATTAATACCATTGAGAATTGCAATGGTTGTTGTACCGATCGCAATACTATTACCACTGAGAATTAGGTCACTAAAGTCAAAACCTGCACCTTGTCCAGAAATACCTAGGACATCAGTCCCGATTTGGAAGTCAAGAATCGTATTAGCAGCTTTGGGTAATTCAGCATTGACAATCCAGAATTGGTCAGCGCCAGCACCACCGGAAATTAAGTTACCACCACCAAGACTAACTCTGAAGATATCTTTACCATCACCACCTAAAGCGCGGTCATTGCTACCCAAGTAGAAGGTATCATCACCCACACCACCGGATATGCGGTTGCCACCTTGACCATCTCTAGCATCAAAGGTGTCATTACCATCACTACCGAAAGCGCGATCGCCTTTATTCACAAAGATAGTATCATTACCGCTACCCAGATCAACGATATTGTTACCAGCAAAGGGAGAACTTGCACCCAAGACAGTATCAACTGTGTCATTACCTGCACCAGTGAAGATGGTGTCGTTGATGCCATCAGTGCCACCACTGACAAACAAATCATCTTTACCAGTTGTTCCGGCAATATATTGGGTAGCTTCTGCTATAGACGCAGATATACCTAAACGGGAATCAAGGGCAAGAGGTTTATCAAGTTCCAACACCACCATCTCATTGTTGTCTATTCCTGGAGGACGACCAATGGAGAAGGGATAGTTGTTATCGTTGGCAACTAAAATGGTTTTGCTGTCAATCACTAAGACATCTTCAATGGTTTGGAAAGGCATATTGTAGGTGGTTTTACCATCACCATTGAGATCCTTGGGATCTTGGATGTTGAGTAGGTCTGCTACTTCTTCTTTGGAGACAAAGCCGTTAGGGTCAATCTTGCTGAAATCTACCTTGAATATCTTCTTGAAAAGGGCGGTACTACCTTGTCCGTTATCCCGTTCAATGACCAAGAACTCATTGTTATTGATGGGAGTGAAATCACCGATCGCATTGCTGGTACTTACTAATTGATAGCGTCCTATTAATCCTTGGTAGCTTTCACTGGCTACATCGAATTTATAAATCCGTACAGAACCAGCAGGATCGCCGACAACAGTTCCTTCCAACATCGGGTAGATGGTTTGACGGTCAGGGCTAAATGCCATGCCTTCAAAGCCTTGGGAGCGGTTCAAATTGGCTGTTACGAGGTCGCCGTAGTAGGGCTGATTGGGAGCAAAGTATTCCGGGGAATTATTGAAGTAAGGAGTATTTAAATTCCCGTTGGGATTGGCATAGCCTGTACCAGCTAGGTAATCATTAACTAGAACTTGTCGTCCTGTTTTGGGGAAGTCGGTAAAGAAACCATCTACACCCAAATCAATGAACTTACGGAACTCTGCACCGGGGTCGTTTTTGTAAGTATCGGGAAGGAAGAACTCGTCATTTCTTAAAGTGTAGAGGTGAACGATTAAACCAGCTTTGTGGGCATCTTGAATCAGGGTTGTGGGTGTGCCTAAAACGCGATCGCCATCACTAATTTGACCATCACCATTGAGATCATCAGCAGTACCATCCTTATTGGCATCTACCGTCAACTGAGGAATAATCCGCTGTTTATTCGGTCCAATTCCTTTAGCGTAGGTAGCAATTTCTGTTAAACCTGCTGGTGTAGAAATATCGGTATAGGTGCGGGTATCACCACTGACTACAAAATCATAAGGACGACCTGAACCGCCAAACAATTGCACTAGAGGAATATCAATCCCTGCGGTGGGCATGATGGTGTTTTTCAGCGCCTTGAGGTTGGCAACTTCAAAGGATTGAATGAAGATCCGAGATGGGTCGGTAAAGTTCTCAGCTTTGAGGGTGTCTGCTAAGATTTGGCTAGTATTGATACCTTGCTGTTGAAAGAAAGTAGGATGTTTGGTTTCGGGATAGATACCGATTTTGCGACCTGTTTCTAGTTCGACTTGTTTCACCAAATCAATGACTTCTTTCAAGGTTGGTACTTTCAATCCGTCTTGATCAAAAGTAGTACCACGCAAAGCAGGAATCCGTTCAATCGCATTTAGTTCCTTGACTTCTGCCAGGGTAAAGTCTTCAGCAAACCAACCGGCGACATTACGACCATCTAAATTTTTGATTTTCAGGCGATCGCTAAATTTATCACGTAAGTAAACATCCGTGCTTGTGTCGGTAGTATTGATAACTGGCTTACCATTGGCATCCCGTTGAATTGTGCCGTCAGTATTGAGAACACCGACTGCTAACATGGGTTCGTGACGGGCAATTAAGACACCATCTTTTGTTACCACTAAATCCGGTTCAACGAAATCTGCACCTTGAGCGATCGCTAATTTGTAGGCTTCTATTGTATGTTCTGGACGTTCACCACTTGCACCCCGGTGGCCGATGACGATGGGGGCTTTACCTGTGAGTGTATCAAATTTAGGAGTAGAAAGCACAGTGGGATTTTGGGGCGATCGGACTTGATTCGCCGTAATTTGATCCCGAACTAAATCCCCTGTACCGGGGAAATCAGTAAAGTAACCATCTACACCCAAACTAATAAACTGGCGGTACTCTAATTCAGGGTTGTTATTGTAATTTGATGCTAGAGAACGGCTTTCGTTGCGGAAGGTGTAAGGATGGACGACCAAACCCTCTTTGTGGGCATCACTAACCAAGCTAGTGGGTGCTAGGGTAACTTTATCCGCATCGTTAATTGTGCCATCGTTATTGAGATCATCCGGCTGACCATCATTGTTATTATCAACTGTTTTCACCGAAACAATCTGTCGTTTCCAAGGACCAATACCATCGGCGTAGGTAGCAATTTCTTTCAAACCAGCGGTCGTTAATAAATCTCCATAGGTGCGAGTATCTCCTTTAACGGTGAAATCGTAGGGACGAGCGTAAACATCTTGATACAACAGTGTGCCATCGTTGGCGACATCGTAGGCATCAAGCAATTGTACCAAAGGAAGATTCACACCAGCCGCCGGCATGATGGTATTGTTTAAATCCTTGAGATTGCTGACTTCAAAGGACTGAAGAAAAATCCGTTTGGGATCAGTAAATCCTTTCGCTTTGAGGGTGTCAATCAGTTTCTCTTCCAGTGACAAGCCCAAATTATCGTGATAGGTGGGGTGTTTAGTTTCAGGGTAAATACCGATTTTCTTACCAGTTTGTACCTCAACCTCTTTCACCAAATCAATAATTTCGCCCAGGGTAGGAACTTGGAGAAGACCGTTGTATAACTGATCTCGGAAACCTTGAGGCATCACAGCCCGCAGAGTTTTAATTTCTGCCAAGGTAAAGTCGGAAGCAAAGAAACCTTCTTCAGCCACACCATCTACCATCTTCGTGGTTTTCCGACTAGCAAATTCAGCACGACTAGCTACATCGGTGGTGTTAATCAGATTGGGTTCATGACGGGCAATTAACACCCCATCTTTAGTAGATACCAAATCGGGTTCAATGAAGTCTGCACCGCGTAAAATCGCCAAGCGGTAGGCTTCTATGGTATGTTCTGGCAGTTCACCACTTGCACCACGATGGCCAATAACAATAGGGGCTTGACCGTTGAGGGTATTTAGTTTAATGAGATTGGGAGTAGGAATGGGAGCATCTAATAAAACGCCATTACTATTGAAATGTAGTAGGTATGTTCCAAACTCATCACCCACCCAAATATCACCTTTGGCATCAATCACAAAAGACTCAACATCAAAATCAGCCCCGGTGAGTTCCCGTTTTACCGTGTTTTTATTGACAATATCAAAGGGAATTAATTTATTGGGGTCAGAGAGTTGAATGAAGTTTTGAACCGCTACAGAACCATTACCATTTTCTGTACCCGCAAAATTGGGGTCAACTTGGTAAAGTCGCAAGAGAAAATCAGCGCTGTTATTTTTTGCCCCAAAACCGTTATCAGCTAAGAACCAAAATACAGAACCATTACCATTAGGGGCAAACTGCACACCACTGAATCCTTGCACTGGTTGACCAGGGAAGGGTGTAGTCCGTCCATTGGTAGGATTGGTTACGGCTGCACCTGAAGCAGGTCCTGCTGCGAAGGTATCGGCAGGTAAGGAAGCAAAACCTTTGAGTGTCACCATACTAGGAGTAATATTTAAGGTAGTTGAACTTTGATCATCTTCTTGGGCGTTGTTGTTACCAGCACCAGAATCAAAGTCAGGTTGATTTTGGGCGGTAATTTCGGCTTTATTGGTTAATGCCCCACTTTGAGTCACTTTGGCTGTGAGTTTTAGGGTGCGGGTAACATTACCAGCAATTTCTCCCACATCCCACACACCGGTTTGACTGTTGTAAGTTCCCTGTTCCGGTGTTGCAGAGATGAGGGTAAATGGTTGTGGTAAGAAATCTGTGACTTTAATGCCATTAGCCAGTAAAGAACCTTTATTAGAAAGGGTTAAGGTGAATGTTACTTGGTCTCCGATAACTGCGTTCGTGACATTTGCAGTTTGACTCAACTCTAAATCTACAAAGTTATTAGGTTTGACTTCAAACTGGCTGACAATTTTCGGCTGACGACTAGATATAGCTGCGGGATTTGCTTCTAGTTCCTGACGGGTGTAAGGGTCAATGCCGTAGGTGGTGACAGTCAACTTTTGAGTGGCTTGGTCAATGTTAAACTCTGTCCAGCCGTAGGTATGAGTAGCAACATAGTCACCTTGCAATAACTTGGCATCAATCAAACCGTTAGCTACAGCTAGATTGTTATTCAAGCCAATGGGGTCATAACCTAAAGCATTGATGCCACCATTAACGACTTGTTTGATGAAATCGTCTCTATCATTAACTGTGCTGTCAACGTCATTAGCTACGGGTAGGGAATTGTAAAATGCCTTTTGTTCAGGAGTGAGGAACAAATTACCCACTGTTGGCCCAAAAGGAGCATCATAAGCTACAGAACCAGTAATAATTTCAAAGGCACTGGTGGGGATTTGTGCCTGTCCTGGTGCTAATTGGTAGGTGAGGTTGTTGACTAATGTGCCGTGGAAGTCTGCGGTGACAAAGACAACGTTACTAATTTTGCTGTCGTTGATGAATTTGAGAATTTCTGTTCTTTCTGCCGCATAGCCTTCATATCTATCGGCAGCGATCGCTACTCCCAAATTCTGAATAGGCTCTGGCAATATGATAAACTTCCAGATGATGCCATCTTTTTGCGCTTGGATTAAGTCGCGTTTGAGGTCATCCAACTGGACTTTTCCTAACATTGTCCGGTTCGGATTAAAGGAATCAGTCAGGAATTTTGTTACCTGAGTGGCATCACTAATATTAGCAACATCTGTTAAGCCTGGGTCACGGAAGGAACGGGCATCAAGAACGAAAGTGGCTGCATCACTACCAAAGGTGTTGTAACGGTAAAGTTTGCGTTCTCCGGCTGTGCGAGTATCCCCTGTTTCCCCATAGAATTGGTCACTAATGGGGTTATATTCTTGGAAGGCTTGCAGACCGTTTTCATAAAGTGGGGAGTCGTTAACTAAGCCAGAAGTTGCACCAAATAGAGTTTTATCTGCGCTGGAGGCTGTGGCTAAATCTTTTCCACCTTGGAAGTCATTGACTACTTCATGGTCATCAACAGTTGCCAAGATGGAAGTATCAGCCCGTAAATCACCTAGAGTATTTTGACCGTATCTTTGACTGTAGACTTCACCTTGTTTAACACGATACTCATCTAAGGTTATAGTTTGCTCTTTCTCTGTGCCATCAGGGTTTTTGACTGCGGGTGAAGCGGCATCTGCATAGATAGTATCACCCAATGCTACGAAGAATTTCAGGTTAGCATCATCAGCATTGCTAACGGCTGGATAGGGGGCAAGTTCGCCACGCCAATCTCCAGAAACACCGAATTTTAAGCCTGTTTTGTTACCAACTGCGGCGGCTGTGCTAAATTTACCAATGCTGGTTGCCCCGGTGGTATCTGTAACCCGGTAGAAGTAGTTAGTATTGGGAGTTAGTCCACTAACTGCCACCTTCACAGGTAGATTAACATCAGTGACATTAGTTGTTTGTGTCCCCGCAATGGTACTGAAGTTAGAGTTAGTGGAATACTCAAATTTAACTTGACCGGGGAAGATACTCCGCGCCCACAAAACTGTAGAGGTTTGGGTGGTGTCTCCACTGGCAATCCCATTCACAGCTAAAGGTGCGGCATCATTGGCTACTTCTTGTAAAGTGGAGGCACTCGCACTCCAATTACCATCTATAGGTGTAATGGTGATGTTGCGTTCTAGGAATTTGCCACCTTCTGATTCTATGTCACCTGTAATTGTGGGTGAACCTAAGAGAATGCTGGTTACACCATTTTGGTTTTTAGCAACATTGAAGTTGAGGCTGGTGGTTTCGTCGAATTTGGTTAATGCTACACCTGTTAAGGTTTTAAGACTGGCATTATCAGGGTTGTAGGCGGGAACGTTGATGTTTAAACCGACACCCTTGGGTAATAAATCTGGGTTAGTACCTTGGGTGGTGAGAAGTTTGTTAATGGTATCTACAACCATTCTGGCAGCGACATCATAAGCCTTTTCGGTGCTGGATCTATTGCCCTGCTGGAACTCTGCTAAATTGATACCAGCACTCACAGCGATCGCTGGAATCCCATTTTGTAAGGCTGTAACTGCCGCACTCAGTGTCCCAGAAGCAATCGCCTCAAAACCAACGTTTTCCCCTTCATTAATCCCAGAAATTACTAAGTCGGGTTTGGCTAAGTTCTCTTGACTGGGCAAAATATAATCTAAACCTGCCCAAGTGGCAACAATTGGTGTACCGTCAACGTACCATTTATTTTTCGCCCCATCAAATTCGACAACTTCCATATTTTGGAAGATTTTATTGGTATTAATGGAAGTTCCTTTACCGCTTTGTTGGGTTTTGGGTGCAACTAAGATGACGTTATGACCGGCTGCAACCAAGGCATTATAGATAACGTCTATGCCCTTAGCTTGGTAGCCATCATCATTTACCAACAAAATATTTAAGGATTTGCTGGCAGTGGCAATGGGGTTAACTAAATTGGGTACAGTTAAAGACAGACGTAATGCTAATGCCTGACGCTGACTGGCAGTTGTTCCCCAATCACCATCAAAGGCTGTGACGGTAATTTTATCAGCTAAAAACTGTTCTCCCTCAGATGTGGGTTTGGGAGTTGCACCAGCAGGAAGAGAATTTTGGCTGTAAAGTATGCCTTGACCTGTACCGAAATTAGGTGGTAATTGACCAAATTTAAAGTCAAAACTACCTGCTAAATCAAACTCTGTGAAAGCAATACCTGTGATTGGGTTATCAGCGGGAATATTGACATTTAAACCAATACCGTCGGGTAATAATTGGGGTTGATTGCCTTGTTTTGCCTGTAATTGGGCAATTAAATCAACGACGTAATTAGCACCCACTTGATAAGCTTTATCGGTGCTGGGATAACCAGCGGCACGTTCTGATAAAATTATGCCAGCACTAACGGCAATGGACGGCACACCTTGATGTACAGCAGAAACGGCTGCGCTGAGTGTACCAGAAATAATTCCTTCTAAACCCAGGTTTTCCCCTTCATTAATTCCAGAAATGACTAAATCTGGTCGTTGTTTAACAACAAAATCCAATCCTGTCCAAGTGGCAATAACTGGTTTACCATCTACATACCATTTATTTGGTGCGTAGTTGACTACCTCAATGGGTTGGAAAACTTTATCGGTATCAATGGCTGTACCTTGTCCACTTTGTTGGGTCTTTGGTGCAACTAGGGTGACTTTATGACCAGCCGCAACTAGTTTGTCGTAAAGAACATTAATTCCCTTGGCTTGATAACCATCATCATTTACCAACAAGATATTTAAAGATGGTTTCGGTTGAGGAGTTGTCAAGTTATAGGGTAGTTCTAAAATCCCTAGTTTTTCGGTTGGGGTATTACCAGAAACGTTAAAGTCGTTGTCGTTAATTAATGCCAGGGTATTGGGTGAAACTAAAGCCAAACCTTCTAATTTTTCAACACCTGTATAACCAAGTTGGGCAGCATTGGCAATTAAACTTTTGCTAACTGGGGTAATCTTCGCGGTAGTTAATTCGGCTGGTGTGAGTTGTTCAATGGTTTTACCAGTAGGTAAGGTGAAGTTAGCAGAATTATTGATATTAGTTGCCCCGGCTAAATTAATTTGATAAATCAATTTGTTGGAGGCATTTGTTGCTAAATCATCCCGTTCAACAACTGCAAATTTACCATTACCTAAGGAAACCGCATCACCGATTTTATCGGTTTTGGCGTTACCAGCAGCAGTGATGTTATCCAATAAATAGAGATATTCACCAGTTACTTGTTTGGAAATAATATCAAATTCCAAAATTCTCAAATTACGGGAATTTCTGGATGTTGTATCACCAGCATTATCTGGATTATCAATCGCACTTTGAATAAAGGCGTAAAGTTTACTACCTTCTAAAGCTACTGCTTCAAAACCGCGATTGTTGCGACGTTGACCATAAACTGCGGGTAGTACCTCTGTGCCAAAAGTTCCTGCTGCTGCGTCCTGGGCAGCTGTGGCTGTTCCTTGGGGAATAAAACGGTTAAGTAGTTTACCGTTAACATCAAAGTTATAAATTGCGGGACGGTATTCATCTACCAGCCAATAATCACCATTTGGGGCAATGACAATGCCTTCAACATCAGCCCCTAACGCTTTATTGGCTATGACTTGACCATCCAAATTAACAGCAATTTCATCGGTGTATGCTGTACCATTTGCCCCTGCTTGTAGGTTGGGAAGTCCGGTTAATGGGGTTGTGCCATTTTTATCAAATAGTCCTGTTCTCTTGGTGATGGTAATTGCACCCGTTTGTTTGTTGAGTTCAAAACTGACTATTTCTGGTTGAAAATCGGGTAAATAGAAGGGACGATTAGCACCGGTGGGGTCGCCATTTGGTCCCCTGTCGGTGTGAGTGACAAATTGGAGATTACCATTTACCGCAATACCTTGGAAATACAACCCGGAGAAACCACCTAAGAAGATATCTTGACCTTTGCTAGTTGTTCCTAATTTGGGAAGATTGGTAAATTCGTAATTAGTTAGTCGTGGTTGAGGTAAAGGGCTACGGGGGTCATAACTGTTACTAGCAACAATATTTTGACTATTGAAGAAACCCTGTAGTCTGGCATTGTTGTTAAATGAAACTATTGATTGTTGGGTGTTCAGTAAAGGTTTGATGCCATTAATTTCAACAATCATGTCATCAAAATCTTGGTTGGAATTAGCATAGGGCAACTCTTCTGCACCAAGAACGAACACATTTTCACCTTTAGAATAGGTGACAAATTGGGACGCGCGATCAGGATTTATTATGTTATTGGTAGAGAAGGTATATTTTTTAGCACCTCTACCAGTTGGATCACCATTAGGAAGGTTATTAATCAATCCAAAGTGAAACTGTTGACTAAAGCCTGTAGCAACTTGTAACCCATTAATAGCTACATTACCTTGATCATCAATAGTAACATTAACTGTTTTACCGGCTCCATCAGGACCTTCAAAAATAGTAACAGTCCTGCTAGGATTGGTGGCATCTTGAAGAATAAACTGGTTAGTATCTCGGACATTACCAAACAAATCTAATGTCTCTTTGGGAGTATCTAATCCAGGATTTTGTTCGCCAAGTAATTTAACGGTGAAAGTGTTGCCTGTGAAGGTTGCAAAATTCTTCTGGTCGTTGTTGACGTTAATTACATTCTTGGTTGTATCTATTTTGAGGACTTGGGGTAAGGTAGCAACAATATTTTCCCAAGGTACTAACTTAAAGTTGCTGCTGATGTTCTCATCATCAACAATGGTGGCGGGGTCATTTGCACCGTCTTGGGTGATAAATACACCATAAGGGAAATTGGGACTCAAGGGCAGATTAATAACATCTGCACCGTCGGATTCTTGAACGCTGTCAATTCCGCCATTGTTACCAACTGCAAATCTACCTAAAAAGTCGTTGTTGCCTTCACGGGTGTATGCTGCAAAGGTGTTATCGCCTTGACTGGATGCTAACAGGTAGCCTGTACCGTTTTTACCGTAATAAATTGTTAAGCCTTCAACATCATTGGTGAGGTTTTTGCCACCCTCAGCTTTGACTTTCTCAATTAATTTACCTGTTGAACCACCATTGGGTTCACCGTCGAATTTCCAAATCCCCACATCTTCTTGACCAATGTACAGAAATCCTGTTTCTTGGTCTGCTACCATGCCTTCAGTTTGGGCTGAAGCACCTGCTGTGGTTGGTGAGGGAATGGTGAAGCTACGAACTACCTCATAACCGATTTTACCGTTGCCTTTGTCTACTAATTTGAGTTGAGCTATATCTCCAGTTTGGCGACGACTGGTGAAGACGTAGTAATCGTTGGTGACGGGACTGCGGTACAGGGCTAAACCGTAGGAACTGCGAGTAGATGCAGAATAAGGGGCGGCGAAAGGTACACTTTGGAAAATTGTGGCGGTGCTACTATCGGTAATATTTTCTAAATAATTACCATTAGCACTGTTGGGGTTAATTTTGAATATTGCTAGTTTATCGTTGTTGCGATCGCTTGCTACGGCAATATCAACTTTCTCACCACCTAATGTAAATCCATATTGCAAATCAACGTTGTTATAACGAATATCTGGATTGCTAGGATTAATGGTTTGCAACAGGTTTCCAGCTAAATCATAAATCCGCAAACCGCCATTTTTAACGCTAGTTACAACTAGGCTTTTGCTAGAATCTGTGGCATTAACATAAATTGCTGGATCATCCGCATCGGCTCTTTGACTAAATGGTAAACTGTCATCATCTAAAAGCGCGGGACGGGTTTCTACAATAGGGGTAGCAGTGGGAACTACATCTGCACTTAATGTGAGGATTTGCGTAAATTGGGTAGCACCAAAGTTGTTATCACTCACCAAAACAATGGATTGCGTACCATCTGCCAATTTTGGACCAAATGCCAGACCTTCAATATTATCTGTACCTGTGGGATGATTGCCGTCACTATTGGGCAAATTCAGGGTATCAAGATTTAATAACAACCGTTTTTGAGCAGGTTGAATTGCCGCTAATTGGTCGGCAGAGAGACTACTCAAGGAATCAACTGTATTGATGTCTGTTGCCCCTTGAAGGCTAATTTCATAGATTTTAATCGTGTTTCCTTGTCCAACAGCAAAGGAGCGTTCTAGAGCCAATAAAGTCCCACGATTATCAATTGCTAATAAATCTACCAAACCGTTATCAGCAAAACCATTGCTAGGGTTAGGAGTTTTAGCAATGGGGTCAGTGACATACAGATATTCTTTCTCTGGTTGTCCTGTCACCAAATTATATTGAATAATCCGAGAACGAGCGCTGGTAGTAGTTGTAGCAATTGCACCATCTTGAAAGAGGGCGCTTTCTGTAGCCGTGAATAGGGTTTTTTGGTCAGGAGTAATGGTTAAGCTTTCAAATGCTAAGTTATTACGCACCCCTGATGTTTGAGTATCACCTGTATCAACAACACCATTGCTGTTAGTATCTTGGACTACAGGATTAAATTTCTTGGGTACTGCTAAAGAACGAATTTCCTGTCCTGTAGTTAGATTAAACTCTTTAATGAAAGGATTGGTAACGCGACTTGCACCTAAATCTGGTCTCACTTCCCCTTCGGAAGAGATTAAAACTGTACCATTGCTGGTTAAAGCAATACCTTCTGGATCTAAGCTATTATTTAAAAAAGGATTGCCATTAATATCCTTGAGTTGGACAACGTTGGTAAAAGTTACCGCATTAGTAACAGGGTCAAGAGTGAAGGTATAAAAACGGGCATTGGATGAGCGATCGTCGGAAATGGCATAATAGCGATTATTTACCGCATCGTAAGTTACACCGGACAATCCACCCAACGCAACTTGTTGACCATTTACTGTTCCCGCTGCACCAGAGGGAATAAAGCCAGTATTGAAAATAGTTTGTCCCTTGAATCCAGTGCTAACAGCAGTTTTTCCTGGTTCTGTGTCACCAACTTGCACATCTGCATATATTAACCGATGGTCAGAACTAGGGAAACCACCGGGAAGACTAGAGTTAAAAGTTCCTACTAATGGGAAATTTGTATCAGTATTGCTAGGCCAGTACACTTCTGATTTACTAATTTGCAAGTCAGATGAGGGAAGTATATAGTCTGTTCTCAGGTTTCCTGGTGCAGTATCAGCAAAGTCTGCGGTGTCAAATGCAGGATTACCTTTATGATTGTTATTTGCCTGAGCTTGTAAAGTTGCCTGTTGAGGAGCACCTAAACTGGTGGGAATAACATTTGTATTAATACTGGGATTCAGTAACAGTTGGCGAATAGCATTGTTATAACTATCACCATCTAAGGGATCAGCATTTTGATCACCCATGATGACAAAGCTTGAACCAGCAGCAAGATTACCCTTTTTCCCCCCATCATCATAGATGTAATCACCTTTGCCTGGGGTAATATAATCTGCCCAAAAACGAATTTCATCACTATTACGCTTACCGTTGCGGTCTTCAGTTCCGTCAAAGGTGGGTGGTGTGGGGTGACTCACAAGAACATGAACTGTTTCCCCATTTACTGTAATTGGTACATCCCAATGACTTTTAGAAGATAAGCGGAGAACGTTAATTTCTTCAGGTGAATAAAAACCGTTTAAGTTCTCATTTACTGAAGTTGCAGGATTATCTACAGTTGGGTCATTTGTTAATAAGTTTCCTGGCATATCCTTCCACAGGAAATTTTGGAAGGTGCGAATGTTGGCTGTATCAATAGGATATTTAGAAAGCAACAACATTCCATACTGACCAGGGAAGTTCCCAAAGCCAAAGGCATCATCACCGTATCCGCTTACGCCTGGAGTTGTAACTGTTGTAGCATTATTATTTAAGTCAAAACCGGAAGCAATCCCAGTATTAGAAGGAGCAATATAAAAGTAGGAATAGTTAACTGGTGTCGCACCGTTTTGACTGATTTGCAGATAATTTTCTCTAAAAAGATTTACTGCTGCGGGGGAATAGTCAAATTCGTTAATTAGTAATATATCTGGGTTGTTGCGTTGAATAATTTCGGCAACTGTTTTTCCTTGAGCGTTGTTAGGGGTAGATAAATCAGTTACTAACTGACCGTCAGTGTTGCGATTTAGAGACGCATTAAACTGGGAAAGGCGGACTGTAGTAAGTACCATATTTTTTGTGCAGATTTAGCTTAAACAAAGATAATCTGGTGACAGGAAATTGCAGATAATGGCATCAACAATATCAGTCAAAAGTTAAGAAATTATTGTCTATAGTTGAGATTTATTTAAGTGCTGATTAAGCTTAGGAAATCATGAGGTAGGGGCGCAGGACCTGCGCCCAGTCAAGAGTCACCTAGCATTTCTAAGCATTTGCTGGGTTTCACTAAGTAGGTGAACACAATAAAACCAAACTGTGTAAAGAAACGTAAAATCGCCCAAACCCTCTTGCCCTGCTATAACGATAATTTTCAACGCCAACCTACTTATGTTCAACCCAACCTATATTTCCTGAACAGAACAGGATTGAGATATAAGTTATTTGTATGGGATGTTGGTAAAAAAGAACTTTCTCAATTACTGGGGGTCTATTCTCATTATTATTGAGAATTTTATCAATAATTCAAGGAGTTTTGGTAATTTCAGCTAGGGGGCTTGACAGTGTTCCGAGTTTTGGGTATGCTTATTGTATGAGTGGAAAAGTGTGCGCCCATATATATAGGAATTATGGAAAGAATGTATTTTTTCCTTTGATACGAATGTTCTTTTACATATCTATCGTTACTCCCCTAAAACCAGAGAGAGATTATTTGATATTCTGAAAGAACTTCAGGAAAGAATTTGGATTCCCCATCAAGTTGGTTATGAGTTTCATAAAAATCGCTTAACTGTGATATCTGATCAGGCCAAGGCTTATGAGAAAATCAGTAAAGTCTTAGAAGAAAATTTAAAAATATAAAAAATTGGAACACTGAAAAAAGATTTAGAGGCATATAAGAAACATTCTACAATTGAAGTAAAGGAAATTATAGAAAAGATTGAAGCAGCAATTAAAGAGGTTAATAAATCTCTCAAAAATAATTTACAGGACTTAAAACAAAAGCATCCTGATCTCTTAAAAGAAGATATATTTCAATATAAAATGATTGAGATACTAAATGGCAAGATTGGCAATCCATATTCTGATCTACTATATATTTACAAATTATCTGAAGAAAGATTTAAATATTCAGTTCCACCAGGTTATGAGGATGCAAAAAAGAAACCAGTCCCAGATATGTACGGTGATGCTATACTTTGGTTGCAATTAATTGACTATGCAAAATCTGAGAAAAAACCCATTATTTTCGTGACAGATGATGACAAAGAAGACTGGTGGCTAGAAAGTGGAGGAAAAACAATCAGTCCAAGACCAGAGTTAGTACAAGAAATGCTAACTGAAGCTGGAGTGAAAACACTACAAAATTTGTATAAAAAACAGTTGGCTGCTTTAGTATTAGAGTAGTGTCTCTTTAACTCCTTATAGTGGTGTGAGATTGAGTGAGATACAGGAAAAGCCTTTTTTAGCAGATATTATAGCCCATCCAACTGTACCTCATCCGACTGAATACCGCTCGCTCTATTATCCTTTCCTTCTTCTCTTCCTTCGTGTCCTTCGCGTCTTCGTGGTTCGTTCCTTACCCACCCTCAACACAAACAAGAAAATAAGAAATAACTAAAAAGCAACTTCCCTACTCAGCCAACAAATAAACTTCCATCAACATGAAAAAACTCCCCCAATATCTCAGCTTGTTCTCTCGTCACTCCCACCTCACCATTAATCACCTGAGAAACCAATTCACTCGAACCTAAAACAGATACTAAATCACCTATTTCTAAATCCCGTGCTTCCAATAAATGCAAAATTCTCGAACGAGGGGTAGAAATATTTAGCTGATAATGCTGACTTTCAAAATCTTCAATTAGCCTTACCAATAATTCCAACAAAGCATTTTCTTCTGCTGTCAGACGAGAACGGGAAAGCAAATCTTCCACAACTGCTAAAAGTCGATCATTTTCTTCCTCAGTTTTAATAACTCGCGGTTGAGACTGAGAAAGTAATTTACTGTAAACTTCTGAATCAAAAGTAAGGGTCATTTTTCCAGTAGTCTTTGTCATATTCTGCATGAGTTAAGACATATTTAATATAGATGACCTGGTTCTCATAATTAATACTAGCAATTAAACGGTATTTATTGCCTTTAATATTGAAAACTGTCAAATTACCAACAGACTCAGCCTTGGGATAAACAGACTGTACCTCCACTAAATTACCCCAATTAGCTTTACTAACAGTAAAATACCAGTCATCAAGAGCTTCACAACAGTCTGCGTGTTCTTGACAATATTCTCTGAGCTTTTTTCGGCTGATAACGTGCATTAAACTTTGATTTTAACTTGTACAGCCAATAGTTTGAGTGACTTTCATTTATTCCTCCTTCATAAATTCCAAATACCCTTTACTCAATTCTTCGACAGACAAATCATAAAACTGTTTACCATGTTCTGGGGTTGCTAAATCTGGATTTGAACCCATACGACCATCTGGATAACGTAACCGAAAATCAACAGCACTATAAATTTTATGTCCACCAGCAACTTCTGGAGAAAGAAAAGCTTTTTTAATTGCTTCTGGATAAACATATTGGGTAACAGCTACTTCGCTGGGGGTAGCGTGAGAACCTTCTTGATTACCATATAATTCTTTGGCAAGTTTGTACACTGAACCACCCATAAACCAATTAGCAATTTGACATTGCACTTTTGCGGAATTGGGAATTTGCAAATCTTCTAAATGAGCGTAAGTTTCGGAAAAAGCTGCTTTGAGGGTAGCGATATTTCCACCATGTCCATTAATAAAATAGAATTTGGTAAAACCAGCTTTTACTAAACAGGTTAAATAATCTTTTACTACTAAAATTAAAGTGCTAGGACGTAAACTAATTGTTCCGGGGAAAGCTGTATGATGTAATGCCATGCCGACATTAATTGTTGGCGCTACCATTGCTTGAGTTACTTCACCAACACCTTTAGATATGGATTCTGCACAAATTGCATCAGTCCCAATTAATCCTGTTGGTCCATGTTGTTCTGTTGAACCAATGGGTAAAATAATTCCTTGAGATTGTTGTAAATAAGTTTCAACTTCCGGCCAAGTGCTTAAATGTAAGAGCATTTTTGTTAAAGGAGTCAGGAGTCAGGAGAAAGAAAGAAGAAAGAAGAAAGAAGAAAGAAGGAGGAAGAAAATCAACCAATTACCAATTACCAATTATCCAACAATTTCCCACCAACCGAAAGCGGGACCGATAAAGCGGATGACTATCCAGGCAACTACCATAGATCCAATACCAATCCATGCACCACGAGTGGTGATAGCTACAAACTGTGAGGCTTGGGTTTTTGTGATGGGAACCCAAGGTAAGATTTTTGTAGTGTCTTGCCCGTAGTCTTCTCCGATTGAGTTTTTACGGCGTTTTGCTTCACCCATAATTCGATAATTTAGTTTGTTTTTGAGTTTATTTTAAATTCTAATAGAAATTCGGCAGGGAAATTAATTAACTAGAATCATCTTCATTATTGGTAGAAAACAGACTAGGATCGAGATAGTTCAAACGGGCTAGGGGACTAAGGGAGGAAAGGATTTGTACGCCGTAGCTGCGGTTAACGACACGACTGTCGAGTAATGCTACTATACCTTGATTTTCGCGGACTGGTGCGATCGCTCTTTGTAATTCATTCATGGCTGTGGGCAGTAAGTATAGGCGAAACCAGTCCTGGTGCGATCGCTTATAATGAGCTACTCTACCAGCTACCAAAGGATTTTCCAAAGATGGTAAAGGTAAAGTTGCAATAATTAACAATCTCGGTGATGGTAAAACACTTTGATTTTCTCGCCAAAATTCCCAACCAGTAATCAAAATTCCGTTTTCATCTAAACAAGTTTTTTCCACCTGTACCCGTGAACCAAATTCCGAAGCCAAAATCGCTCCCACTCTGGCTTTTAGGGGTACATCTCCAATTAATATTACTGTCATTCCTGGTGCGGTTGCACTCAAACATACCAAGGTGCGAACTTGATGAATTAATGCTGGTTGAAATTCCGGTGTATTTGGTAAAGGTAACTTATAAGGGACATACAGTTGAATTGCTTCCCCTTGACTATCGGCAGCAAATTTCAAGCAAGTAACATCTTCTAAACCCAAGCGTTGACGGAAAAGAGGTGCTTCCGTTTCCGGTTCTAAAGCGCTACCAATTAATACTACAGGTTGACGTTGCCAAATTGGGGCGAGGATTTTACCCAATTCCAGGGGAGCATAATTTAGAGAAAATAATCCTTGACGACGGGAAATTGTCGCCCAAAATAAGGTGGGGGAAGAAGAATCTTCCACATTGGGGAATTGTTGCCAAAATTTTCGCCAAGTATCTGGAAGATGATTTTTATCTAACGCTAAATATAAATCTTGTAAAATATCAATTTCTGGCTGGGAAATCAGATAACAGTGATAGGGATTTTCGGGATGTTGAAATAATTTATATGTTAATTCTACCCTAACTTCCCGAATTAAATCCGCTTCATTAGGGTAAGCCAGCATTAATTGATCCCAATCATGAGTTTCGATGCTTTGAGTTAGCTCAGAACGCACCCAGTCCTCTAAATCATCAACGCCATCAATAATTGTGGGAATATTCGCCGGAAATGGATTATTATCAGCAAATTGTCCCTTTAACCAAGCTTCAGGAGAAGTCAACAGCAAACCCTGAAAATCAGGACTTGGCCAAAAGTCACCGGTTCTAATGGGTTTATTTGCTGGTAGCCACTGCTGGAGTCGGGGAATTTCTACCTTTAACAACCGTTGCTGGACAGTTTCCGAAGCCACAATAATTACAGAACCGTGCCACATTAAAGCAGAAGCGATAAAACTGGTGCGATATCGTCCTTGATGTCCACAAACTGCCCCTACCTGGATTAAAGCACTACGTCCTAATCGCAAGGCACGTGCCACCAACCTAGCCATTGTCAAATGATGAGGCCAGGAAGGGAAACCTGCTTGCGATCGCAAGAAGTTATGTAATGATAAATGAACTTCAGCCTCAATCACGCGCTTTTAATTCCATAACAAGTTTTTTTCGTTGTCAGTTGTCAGTTGTCAGTTGTCAGTTGTTTTATCTTTACCAATGACCAATGACCATGTACCCATTCTCCTAAATTATGCCAACTTATCCAGGAATTTCCAGCGAAGCCTTCAGACATCCATTAGATAGTCAAGCAGAACAAGCTTTACGCAGTTTACCCGGCTTTGATTTAATCGCCCGTAAATTTGTAGAATTTGTTTATGAACGACCCCAACTTGTTTATTTAATGGGTAACTCCATTCAAGTCGGACCCCGCCAATATTCTACTATTTACCAGATATTCCGGGAATGTGTCCGAGATTTGGACATTAGCGGTGAACCGGGCTTGTTTATTGCTCAAAACGCCCAAGTTAATAGTTATGCTTTAGGACAAGAACATCCTTATATCGTCGTCAACACTGGGTTACTAGATTTACTCAATGAAGCCGAACTACGGACCGTCTTAGCACATGAACTGGGACATATTAAATGTGGTCATACTATTTTAATTCAAATGGCGGTATGGGCGATGAATGCCGCTGAAGCCATTGGTGAATTAACCTTCGGTTTAGGTAATTTTGTCAGTCAAGCCTTGATTTATGCTTTTTTTGAATGGCGACGCAAAGCTGAACTATCCGCAGATAGAGCGGCTTTATTAGTCATGGATGATTTGAACCCAGTCATGTCATCTATGATGAAACTCTCTGGAGGTAGTCATAAATATGCCCATGAATGTAGTTTACAAGAATTTATTCAGCAGTCAGAAAAATATCAAGCACTAGATGATGACGGGCTGAATCAAGTATATAAATTTCTGTTATACAATGGCGCACAAGGCATGATGTTGAGTCATCCTTTCCCCGTAGAACGATTGCATTATTTACGCAGTTGGGCAGTATCAGAAGAATATCAACAAATCAAAAAAGGTAATTATCAACGTTCTGCTGACGGTTCAGTAAATGTTACACCAGAAACACCAGATCAGGAAGCAGAAAAACTTAGAAAAGAAATTGAAAAATTACAAACAGAAATTAACAAAATGAGAAAATCTGATTAGATTCGGAGGGTGTGTTATAGCGGTATGCACTTGAGTGAGATACAATCAGCAAATCGTAAAACCTGTAGGGGCGGGGTTTCCCCACCCTCAATTGTATTGCGTTCAAATGATAACCGCTGTAGCGACAGCGTAACGCACCGTTATCTTAAAGTAAAAAATACCTACCAAACCCTATTTATTTACTCTCCACTATATTCCAAAAATAACCATCAGGAGCAACAAAAGAAAAACTCTTTTCTGCAAACTCATTAATCATAATTTCCGTAATTTGCTGGGCTGAACTTTCTCGCACTCGTTGCCAATAAATCTCTATTTCCTGAACTCTGTAAGTATAAAGGCACATTCCTAAACATCCCGGTTGGGCATCTGTAAAACATGATTTTAAAGTTATATTTTCTGGAAAGCTAATAATATAAAGTCTACCACTTCGCGCTGCCATAAAATCAGTTTGAGAAGAACCAGGATCATCAAAAGCCGTAACTATAAATTTTTCCCCTGGGTTCAGGTGAAAAAATTCTCTTCCTGCTAAAGATGATTCATAACTTGTCTTTACATCATCACGCACACGCAATAAACCTAAAACTTCTTCATAGAATTTGAGAATTTCCTTACTATCATCTTGGACAACTATACCTACATGAGTAAACTGACTAGTTTTTAAAGGTGCATGATCATTAATCTGTCCATAATTAGGAACATCATAACCAAAACGTTGAAATAAAACTTGCCGACTAAATGGTTGAAGTAATAGCATTTCTCGTACCCCCACCAACGGTTCTACAAAAGGACGAATTTTTTGATCTTTGTTATAAATTACTTCCCAGTGAGTTTGAGTGTAAAGAATATTTTCACCAATTGATTTTGCTGCTTCCGCATGATTTAAAATGCCCAGTATATCAGTAGTTAAGGTAGTCCCCCAACGATTACCTTTTCTTTTCATAGAACTGATACCTAAACCCGCAGATGTAGGATTTTGCCAAATCATTAACCGAATTAATCCATGATCTGCATTTTGATGATAAAGTCGAATAGTCTGTAAAGGTGAATTTACCCGATATAGTTGATAAGCTATAGTTGCGGTTAATTCTCCTATTTCTCCAATCCGATAACCAAATTGTTGCCAATATTGAATTGCGGAAATAGCATCTGGGACACCAATACAGACTTCATAGATACTGCTAATTGTTGGATGATTGGTTGAATTCATAATTTAGAGGGAAAATTCTATGGTAAAACGCAATAATTCGGTTAAATCCATGTCCGCAAATGGAGGAAGTTATGAAGCTAAGATAGCAGAAATTGAAACTATTATCACTCGCATTGAGAGTGGTGAATTAGAATTAGCAGATGTATTTACAGAATTTGCAACTGCGGTTGAGTATTTGAAGGAATGTGATAGTTTTTTACAGCAGCGACAGCAGCAGGTAGATTTATTAATTGAAACCTTGCAAGATGAGAACTAGGAAAATGAAGGTCAGGCAGAAGAAACAAACATCATTTGATATATGTTGAAACTTTACGTGGAAGCTGTATGTAATCAGATTTATAGAATAATTGAACGCAGATGAACGCAGATAAATACGGATGAATTAATGGATTTGATAATTCTGTGCAGTCTCACGTAAAATTAATATAATTCGTGAGACTATTTGTTAATTAATAACTACGTCCTACAAATCTTTTTGGGGAATCGGTTCGTGAAACTCGATCATTAATTGCATAGTTTCCACTTCTAAATCACGTAAGTCCTGATTGAGATATACAGCACCTTGAGAACCAAACCAACGGTCAAAAATCGCCACGTATTTGGGGTTATTATTCACAAATCCTTGCATAAATTTGACGAGGGAATAATTTACTGAATTCAGGAATTTAGAGTTATTCTCAGGAACCATGCAAGCAATTCCTTCTCGTGAATAGGGACGAGGGGGGACTATGGCAAAACTATTTGGATTTTTTGCTGTTTGTAACCATCCTTCTAAAAGAATGCTATCGGATGCAAAAGCGTCAATTTTGCCCTGTTCCAAAGCGGCAAATCCTTCTGGTCTAGTCTTAAAATATACAAGCTTTGCTTGAGGTTGTATTCGCTTGATTGCTTGTTCGTTGGTAGTTCCAGCTAACACACCCACACGCTTATTGATGAGGGATTCTGGTGAACCTAAATTGGTTTCCTTTTTAATTAAAATCTGCGTCCCTGTGACACCATAACTAATAGAAAAATCAATTTTTTTATCTCGTTCCCAAGTAAAACTACTGGCATCACAGACAATATCAACTTGTCGGTTAATTATCTTGGGAATCCTTGCTGCTGGGGTAACTGCAACTAATTTAAGTGTAATTTTTTTGCCTAATTCTTTTTCTAATTGCTGTTGGATTAAAGTTAACATATCCACAGAATAACCAGTCAATTTTCCTTGACTGTCGGAGTAGGCAAATGGTAAAGCGTCTTTGCTCGTGCCAGCAGTTAATACTCCTGTCCGTGCTACCTTTTCCATTACTGTTTCTGCCTTAGCAATACCGGGCATTAATCCTGATAATATCAAACCGAAGATCACAGGGGCAATATTTTTATATATCTTCGACTTAGTGAAAGTAGGTAAATGGGAGAGATTTATTTTGGTACTTACAAACATATTAATCTTGGGGAATCCATAGAATCAAAATGATTAAATTATCTCTATTGAAGATCAAGTTAACGGTTCTAGAAATGATTCTTCACATTAGACCCTGCACAGAATTATGAAACCAATTAATTTATCCGTATTTATCTGCGTCCATCTGCGGTCAATTATTATTGAAATCTTATTCCATACAGCTTTATTTTAATTTGGTATTGCACAATTATTGATAGTTATATAGCGGTTCTCGATTGAGTGAGATACAAGAACCCCACCCCCAACCCCCTCCCCGCAAGCGATGAGGGGGCTATGATGTATCTCATGCAAGTGCATACCGCTATATGTCAGGATTTAACTGGAATTGATCGCTTGCAAAGTCATCATCCTTACTCTATGATATTTTAAGGTAATGGTTGATAAATGTGGAAATTAGCTATTTTAGGTAAATTTATGACAGAAATTAAATTTTCTATTGAAAGTGAAAATGCCATTACAGCCACAGAGGAACTTTTGGCAATTGAAGGTATAAATGGTAACTATAGCGTAAATTCAGAAGACGTGAGAAAAGAAGCAGTAATTACCACAGTTGCCACTATAGTTGGTCTTGTTGGTGGAACTCTGGCCATTGCTGAACAAATTCGCAAATGGTATCAGGAGTATAAACAGCAACAGTCGGGTAAAAAGATTGCTAAAGTTCTGATTGTCGGCAGTAACGGTAGACGATTGTTGTTAGAAAATGCCACAATTGAGGAAATTCGCCAAATTTTAGAATCATAACGTGCAGATTCTTCACCTTGACCTGAAAGCCGTTGCCGGTAATTATGTAGAGTTACGTTACTTTACTGATAATTACAACCAATATACAAAACGCACACTCGACCTGAGCGAAATCAGTGATTTAATCAAGTTAGCAGAAAGAGATTATTACGTTTCCTCATTTGCTGAAGATTATGCAGTGACTGGGTTAGGGCTGTATAACTGGTTAGATGGGAGCGATCGCTTTTTACAAAAATTCATCAACCAATATCAGCGTCAAGGAATCATTTTAGCCATTTCAACAGCCGAAAAACTCGCCCATTTACCTTGGGAAGTTCTGCACGATAATCAAACCTTTCTCGTTCAACAGTCAATTATTCCTGTAAGGTGGGTATCATCGGACTCTGTGAACACATTGTCTGTGGAGAAAAACCCAGAAAACCGGGCTTTGCAAGTTTTATTTATGGCTACTTCTCCCCAAGGAGTAGAACCTGTATTAGATTTTGAAGCCGAAGAAGCGCGAATTTTGGAAGCGACGGGAAGACAACCTTTAGCTTTGACAGTAGAAGAAAGCGGTTGTTTATCAGAATTGGGTTATTTAACGGATTATTACGGTAAAGATTATTTTGATATTTTCCATATTACCGGTCATGCCACAATTACCAACGGACAACCGGAATTTATTACCGAAACCGAAACCGGAGAAGCTTATAATGCCAGTGCAGAAGATATCGCTACAGCACTACAATTCCGATTACCCAAATTGATTTTCCTGTCTGGTTGTCGCACTGGACAAGCCGGTGGTGATGGTGATAATTATGGTTCAGTCCCTTCAATGGCGGAAGAATTACTCAAAGCTGGTGCTAAAGCCGTTTTGGGATGGGGACAGAAAGTTTTAGAATCTGATGCAACAGCAGCCGCAGCCACATTATATAAAGAATTAGCAGCAGGAAAGCAAATCACGGAAGCGGTTGCCAGTACCTATCAAACATTAATCAAAAACAAAGCACGGGATTGGCATTTATTGCGATTATATGCGGCGGATAGTTTACCAGGAGAATTGGTGACACCATTGCGGACTCGTGGAAGGAAACCAGCACCACCCCTTTCTGTGAGTACGGAATTTTTAGATCCTGCGGGAAGGGTGAAAGTCGCCACCCGTGAGAGTTTTGTGGGTCGTCGTCGTCAGTTGCAAAGTTGTTTAAGGACGCTGACACCATCAAAGGAAGAAATAGGGGTATTAATTTATGGTATGGGTGGTTTAGGTAAAAGTAGTTTAGCAGCTAGACTATGTGACATACTCCCGAATTTTCAGCGTGTTGTCTTGGTGGGGAGAATTGATGAACCGAGTTTAGTTAGTCGGTTGGTGGATAAGTTGGATGATCACGAACAACGCAAACAGCTACAAAATCCTGATGAGGAATTGAAATTTAGGTTAAAGCGGGTATTTCAGCAATTGTCGGACGCTGGGGAAAAGCTGTTTTTGTTGGTGTTGGATGATTTTGAGGAGAATTTAGAATTGACTTCTCCCCCAACCCCTCTCCTTGCAGGAGAGGGGAGTTTGATTCACCCATTCCCTCGCAGGGAAGGGGGGTTAGGTCGTTTGCAACCAATAGCCGCAGAGGTTTTAACAGCTTTGGTTTCGGCGATTCGGGAAACATACACCAATCATCAGTTAATTCTCACCTGTCGTTATGATTTTGAATTTAGCCATTTGCGGTATTTCTATAAACAGCCTTTGGAGGGAATGCGGGGGGCAGATTTAAGAAAAAAGTGTAGTCGTCTTGTGGCTTTTGGGGCAAAATCTCCGGTAGATGAGGCGTTGAAATCGCAAGCGCGGAGGTTGGCTGATGGTAATCCCCGGTTGCTGGAATGGTTGGATAAGATTTTGCAAGCACCCCACCCCCTAACCCCCTCCCCGCAAGCGAGGAGGGGGAACAAGAGGGGAGATCAGAGTGTTGATGTGGTGGTGATTCTCAATCGTTTAGAAGTTGATGGGGTGGAGTTGCGAGAACAGGTTTTAGCTGAAGCTTTGCTGCAACAAATGGATGAAACGATGGGGGAAATGTTGTCACAGGGTTTGGTATTTGAGTTACCAGTCCCCAGGGAAGCATTAACCGCAGTTTGTGAAAATATTCCCAATTTGGCAGATTATATCAATCGGGCGGTGGCCTTGGGATTGCTGGAAGTTAGTCCTGATGAGTCGTTGCGTGTACCGAGAATTTTGCCATTGACCTTATCCACCAATGTAGAAACCTTGTATCAACAAGCGGCTGAGGTGTTGTATCGTCTGTGGTGGGAAGAAGCAGAAACTTCAATAGAGGAAGAAAAGTTAGAAATTCATCGGTTAGCGTTGTTGGGTAAACAAGGGGAAATTGCCTCAACAGTAGGAATGGCTGTAACAAATAATTGGATTAATACTGGCCGATTTCGTGGCACCTTACATCTGTGCAAATCTACCCTAAACACAGTTGAAGACTATCGCATTTTGCATCAACTAGCACGATCTGAACAAGAACTTGGAGAAATTGAACAAGCACAGCAACATTATCAACAAGCACTTGAACTCTGTCCAGCAACAGATGAAAAAGAAAAATCAGCCATCATTCATAACCTAGCCCTTATCTACGCCAACACAGGAAAAATAGAGGAAGCGATCGCCCTCTACCAGCAGTCTTTACAAATCGAAGAAAGCATTGGGGA
>NZ_AP018316.1:3304196-3310420 GCF_002368115.1 Dolichospermum compactum NIES-806
GGTAGGCACGGGGGCGCTACCCCTACATCTTATATTCTGATATTAGTCAAAGAAAAATCAGGAAAATTCTGTATTCATAACCTTGCACAAAACTATAAAATTATCTTTGCCAGTGACATTATGAATATGAGCGATTACCCTGATTTATCTAGGTTTTATAGGCAATTAGGATATTATAAAAATAGCGTAAAAGGTGAATCAGATGGTTGTCACAATTTCTCAAGCTGAAAAAATCCAGTTGGAGCCTTGCTATTAAATCTAACATGGGAAACTCTGGAAAAATTAGATGGGGATTTGGCAGAAACTGGAGCGCAATTAACTTATTTAGATGGGTGTTTAGAAATTATAGCTCCTTTATCTGATGCTCATGAAGAACTTAAAAATACTTTAGGTCAACGAACATCGAGATCCAGGAATTCTCGGCTTTGCTGCTAATATGAGCCAACCCCTATCATTTTTATAAGGGAAATGCCGAAAACCCTTGAAGATGTAGCTGACTTAGGAAGCTACATCTGTGCTTTAGACAAGGGATGAAAGCTAGGTGCAGGATTTATCCTGCATTGATTTTAATCCATATTCGTGATACAACTATATTGTCACTAAAGACGTAAAAAGCTACCGAGGGACTCTCGGAAAGTTACGCTTGTCAGATATGATTTCGCCCGCCAGGTCCAACGAAATCAGGGCAAGAACCCAAATATTTAAGGCAGTGCCTGAAACTGGGCTAACTGAGGGATATAGACTGAAACTCTCTATAGAATCTCCGCGTCTAAAGACGCGGAGAGTGTCAATCTTAATTGAAACAGACAACTGTGGGTGAACTATATCGCTTTCTTATTTGCCAAAATTGACAGAAGCTGTAGGATAATTCCACCCACAATCCTATCATGCCCTACTAGCTCAATGGCGAGTTCAGCATCAGCGCCGGAGTAATTTATGGACTTTTAAGATCGGAACAAACCAAACATCTATTTCCTGAACTTCGCTTTTAACATCTTTACTGGTTTCTACCTTACCTAGAGGTGCTAATAATTCTTCTAGATATTCTTTGGCCAGTTGGTCGTGGTCGTGGGGTTGTCGTGTCATCATTCCCCGCTGGGTTGTCAGCTTGACTATTCTGGTATTTATTTTAAGATAGTTCTTCCTTATCAGCTTCACTTTAGCAAATTTAAAATCAATTGTCAAGCATCTAAATACTGTTTTTGCGCGAAAAATCAAAGGTTAATTAACCACTAAATTCGTCAATTCTGCGCTAAGTGCCAAAACAGCATACACTTTTTGTGAATTAACCTCACAAAGGGAGTTGACTATGACTAAGTTTTTATTCGTAACCGATTTAGATCATACTTTCGTAGGGGATGATCAGGCATTATTATTGTTGAGCGATCGCTTGCAAAGTCATCGTCAACAATATTGTACAAAAATAGTCTACTCCACCGGGAGATCGCCTGTCCTTTACCGCGAACTCCAACAGGAACAAAATCTCTTTTCCCCAGATGCGTTAGTTCTGTCTGTAGGTACGGAAATCTATTTGGATGGTAGCAATATTCCTGACCCAGAATGGTCAAACATTCTTTCTCAAGGTTGGGATAGGCAAAAAATCCTATCTATTACTGAACAATTCCTAGAATTAGAGCTACAACCAGATACGGAACAACGTCCTTTCAAGGTCAGTTTTTTCCTAAAAGCAGAATTGTCGGGAATCTTACCACAACTTGAAGCGGAGTTGCAAAAAACTCAACTAAATGTAAAGTTAATCTATAGTAGTGAAATTGACCTTGACATTTTACCCCATACCAGCGATAAAGGTCAAGCAATGCAGTTTTTACGACAGAAGTGGAAATTTGCAGCCGAGCAGACTGTTGTTTGTGGCGATTCGGGTAATGATATTGCTTTATTCGCTGTTGGTAGGGAACGGGGAATCATTGTCGGGAATGCTCGTCCAGAGTTACTCCAATGGTATCATCAGCATCCTGCGGACTACCGTTACCTCGCCCAAAACCGTTGTGCTGCTGGGATTATGGAAGGTTTAAAATATTTTGGTTTCCTAGAATGATTAGCTATCTTAAAGGTATTGTCGCCGGTGTCCAAGCCATTACTCCTAATCGCGTCATCTTGACCTTAGAAGTCAATGGCACAGGTTACGATTTACAAATTCCCCAACGTCTGGCTAACCAGTTAACCTCAACTGGGGATGTGATCCAAATCTTTACCCATTACCAGATTCGGGAAGAAGTACCCATGCTTTACGGTTTTTCTTCTCCTTCCGAACGGGATTTATTTCGCCATTTGCTCAGTGTTAGCGGTATTGGTGCAGCATTAGCGATCGCTCTCTTGGATACAATGGAATTACCAGAGTTAGTCCAAGCCATTGTCGCTGCTAACGTCCAAATGCTGATTCAAGCTCCTGGAGTGGGCAAGAAAACCGCTGAACGCATCTGTTTAGAACTCAAGAGTAAACTGATCGAATGGCGCAAATCAGCGGGCTTCTTCGTCGCTACGGGTGGACCTGCACCAGGAATTTTAGAAGAAGTGCAAATGACTCTCTTTGCTTTGGGATATACTGCCCATGAGGTTAGTAACGCCCTGCACGTAGTTAGCGAAGATATTGGTTTACCCAAAAATGCCTATGTGGAAGATTGGATTAGACAAGCGATCGCTTATCTCAGCAGTAGTGAAGTAGAGTGTTCATAATTCATCATGAATAATAATCCCTATGCTTGGATAAATGAATCTCTGGCTACTATTCATCGGGCTGACTGGTATCGTTCCGTACAAACGATTCACAGCCAACCCGGTGCAACTGTGGTCTTATCTGGGCAAGAGGTTATTAATTTTGCCAGTAATGATTACTTAGGATTAGCAGGAGATGAACGCTTACAAACAGCCGCCATTACTGCTATTCAAGAATTTGGCACTGGTAGTACAGGTTCTAGATTACTCAGTGGGCATCGAGAAATTCACAGAGAATTAGAACAGGGAATCGCATCTACCAAACAAACCGAAGACGCATTAGTATTTAGTTCTGGTTATTTGGCGAACTTAGGGACAATTGCGGCCATAGTCGGCAAAAGAGACTTAATTTTATCTGATGAATATAATCATTCCAGCTTAAAAAAGGGGGCAATTCTCAGTGGTGCAACCGTGATTGAATATCCGCATTGTGGTACTGCATTACTAGAAGAAAAATTACAAGAACACAGAAAGAATTACCGACGTTGTTTAATTATTACCGATAGCGTCTTTAGCATGGATGGTGATTTATGTCCATTACCCCAACTCCTAGATTTAGCTGAAGAATTTAGTAGTATGCTACTTCTCGATGAAGCTCATGCTACGGGAGTCATGGGCAAAACTGGGGCTGGTTGTGTAGAACATTTTGGCTGTACAGGTAGGGAATTAATTCAAATTGGCACATTAAGTAAAGCCTTGGGGAGTTTGGGTGGATACGTCGCCGGAAGTAGCTCCCTAATTGACTTTTTACGCAATCGCGCCCCTAGTTGGATTTATACTACAGCCCTTTCTCCCCCAGATACAGCAGCAGCAATAGCCGCTATTAAGATAGTGCGAGAAGAACCCCAAAGGCGATCGCAACTGTGGCAAAATGTCAATTATTTAAAACAATTAATTACAGAGAATTTATCTAACTTAAAGTTATTCCCCACAGAATCGCCGATATTATGTTTTCAATTGCCTAGTGCAGCAGCAGCATTAACAGCCGGAAAGCATTTGCGAGAATCAGGAATTTTTGCCCCAGCCATTCGTCCCCCCACAGTTAGCACCAGCCGCATTAGGATATCTGTAATGGCTACCCATGAGTTAGGACATCTTCAGAAATTGGTAGAAGTGATCAAAAGCATGGAAGAATGAGAGTAAAAATACAGGACTGAAAACATAAGGATTCAGGAGACAGAATGAATCAGAGTTTTCGATATTAATATTTTTAAGTGATGATTGATAGGGGTAAAATTAGGTATTTTTAGGTGAATTTATGACATTTTCACCTGATGGGTAATTAATTTTTTCTGTTAGAATGTACCTTTGTAGTCATCTATATAAATTATTATCTTGATAATGAACTCCTTTCCTCCTAACCGCGCTACTAATCTCAAGGCGGCTTTTCGCGCTTGTGATGTTGCTCCTCTAGCAGCTACAGATATTGATCGCTATTATGTTGATTTATCAAAAGTCCGCAAAACGGAAGCAATTGAAAGTATCAACACTCGCTTAGACTTTCTTGAACCTGGGGAATTTTGTAGCTTATTGTTTACTGGACATCGGGGATGTGGTAAAAGCACTGAATTAAAACGAATTCAGAAAAAATGGGAAACTGAATATAAAATCATTTATATAGAAGCCGATTCAGAATTAGATGTTTTAGATGCAGAATATACAGATTTATATTTAGTAATTATCAAAAAAGTTGCTGAGGAATTGCAAAAATTAAAATTAAATTTTGATGATCAGCTTTTGAAAAGTTTTGAATCTTGGTTTAAAGAAATTACTCAAGAAAATGAACAGACAGTTGAAAAATCAGTAAGTGCAACTGCTGAAGCGGAAGGAGGAATAACAATTCCCTTTATTTCTAAGCTATTAGGCAAGATTCAAGCCCAAATTAAAGGTGCTGATAAGCAAAAAATTACAATTCGTCAAAATTTGCAAAAAAATATCGGTCGCTTACAGGCAGATATAAATTTATTGTTAGGAAATGCTTTTGTTAAATTGAAAGCCAAATATAAAAATTCTCAGCAATATCAAAAAGGTTTTCTGATTATTTTTGATAACTTAGACAGAATACCGCCCAATGTAGCCAAGCATTTATTTTGTGATTATGCTGCTCAATTACAAAGCCTGAATTGTACAACTATTTACACAGCCCCAATTTCTATAGTTTATTCTGAAAATAATCTCACCAATTCCTTCGATACCCCCAATATTGTACCGATGGTAAATATATATGAATTTGATAAAAATAACGTTAATCTACAACATAATCAAAATAGTCTCAAAGCAATTGCTAGTGTAGTTGAACAACGAGTTAATATAGATGCAGTATTTGAATCTCGACAGCTATTGTCAGAATTATCCCAAGCGAGTGGTGGTCATGTCCGTCAGTTAATGCAAATAGCATCACAAGCATTTCTCACAGCAGCAACTCGCGGTCATAATAAGGTTAATGATGATGATCTTACCTATGCTATTAAACAAGAACAATTTAATTTTGAGCGGAGTATTTCTACAGCTTACTATCCTGATTTAGCTGCGGTGTGTGTAAATAAAGATGTTTCTAAAGACGAACTCTCTAGGTTAATGTTATTTAACCTTTGGGTTTTTGAATATAACGGCAAAAATCGCTGGAATTATGTTAACCCCGTTGTGAGGAAAATCAATGCTCTCCAAGAAGCAATCACATCAGCTACAAACAATCCTTGAAGTGAATTTAGAAAACTCAGCTTTTATGCAAATTAATCAACAGTCATTAGGGGAACTGTTGACATTTGTTGATTTTGCTGATGAGAAGCTCACAATTGGATTTGTTGCTGTCAACTTTGCTAAAGATAGAAATGCTTTAATTGAAATTATTAAAAATCATCATCAATGTCAAGATATTCAGTTTGTGGTTTGCAACTTTGCAGATTCAAATTTAAGATTTTTACGAGATGCTATTTTTGAAGAACTACAAAAAATCCCAAGAGAAGAAAATAAAAAATTAGTCTTAATTATTATTGGGTTAGAAAAATCTATTGGGTTATTTGGTGAATATCCTGCTGTACTCCAAGACCTAAATTTTATTCGGGATGCTTTTACAAATAGTGTTCCTCACCCAATACTGATTTTTTTACAAGATGATTCGCTAAAACGTTTAGCACAATACGCCCCAGATTTTTGGGCATGGAGAAAGGGAGTTTTTTATTTTCAAACAGCCCAATCTACTAGAGAATTAGCAATTGACATAACTCTTAATTCTGAAAGAATATTAGAAAGTTTAGATTTACCCGAAAAACAAGAACGCATTGATTTACTGGAACGCTTGCTGATGGAACCGGCAACAGATAAAAACAATCGGATTAATATTTTGCGGGAGTTAGGGGTAGCTTACAGAAGTATTGGTGAGATAAAAAAAGCAGAGAATGTTTTATTGGATGCTTTGAACTTAATTGATGATGATGAAAATTTAATCAGTAGGAAAGCAAATATAATCCATGAATTAGGATATATCTACA
>NZ_AP018316.1:3311349-3322243 GCF_002368115.1 Dolichospermum compactum NIES-806
GTTGGCAATGTTGGGACAGTTGTTAGCATATCAAAAAGGGGATTTTGTGACTGCACTGGACTATTTACAGCAGTCTTTGGTGATATTGCGGCGTATCCAATCTCCCGATGCTGAGACAGTGAGAGGATTTATTAATGATGTGCAACAAATGGCAAACGGTTAAGGTACTTTCTTAAACTTATAAATTTTGAAAATGCCGCAACAAACATCAAAACAAGAAACTGAATGGGAGTTTGCAGAAATCTGGGTAGATACGTTGATATCGCCTCCTTATATTCTGATGTTAGTCAAAGAATAATCAGGAAAATTCTGTATCCATAACCCTGCACAAAACTATAAAATCATCTTTGCCAGTTTTTTTCGATAGATAATTCGATTCAAACTTATTAAACTTAGCTAACAATTCCTCACGGGAAAGATTAGATAAATTAAGTAATAACTGGGTTCTTTCCGTCAAAGAAAGTTCCATCAACTGACTGATAATAGCAGATAACTCCTCATCTAAATTACCAAAACGCACCGCTAACAAACTCTCGACCATCAAACGCTGTCCTTCCTGTCTTCCTTCCTGTCTTCCTTCTTCAAGTCCCTCTTGTTTCCATTCTTCCCGTTGTTTTAGAGACGCTGATTACGTCACCACTTCCTCTAAGATACAAGGTTGGGTTAGGCAACAGCGTCAGCTGACGCATTTTTGAGGTTTTGTGCCTCAATTCAACCTATGTAATTTCATGATTTTGAGCTTAATCGACAAATATTGCCAGAAGAACCCCAAAGGCGACCGCAACTGTGGCAAAATGTCAATTATTTAAAACAATTAATTACAGAGAATTTATCTAACTTAAAGTTATTCCCCACAGAATCGCCGATATTATGTTTTCAATTGCCTAGTGCAGCAGCAGCATTAACAGCCGGAAAGCATTTGCGAGAATCAGGAATTTTTGCCCCAGCCATTCGTCCCCCCACAGTTAGCACCAGCCGCATTAGAATATCTGTAATGGCTACCCATGAGTTAACACATCTTCAGAAATTGGTATAAGTGATCAAAAACATGAAAGGGTAAGGCTTTATTGAGTTTAGCAGCGATAGCGAAGCGCTGCTGCAAGCAGTTCGCCTGGAATGTTACGGTAATGAAAATTATTTCGCGCAAAGTCGCAAAGGAGCAAAGACGCAAAGAAAGAGATTTTCTTTTTAACCCATTGTAGAGATTTAGCAAAAAATTAAATCCTGGATATCCTGATTCTGACAATTATTATATAATCAATTTTGCTTACCTACTTATCAATAAGTAATCTCACTGGAAAATTTTATGCCTGTTTTTCTACAAACTCTGAAAGAGTATTGGGAAGCGATGCCTACGGCGAGCGAAGCTATCGCCCTCTTTCAGCAGTCTTTACAAATCACTGAAAGCATTGGGGATATCCAAGGTAAAGCCATGACATTATGGTGGTTAGGGCATATCGCAAAACAACAAGGATGACAATTATGAAGCCGCTAAAATATGGCAACTAGAAGATGAATATGAGCAATTACCATAGGTCTTATAGGCAATTAGGATATTATAAGAATAGCGTAAAAGGTGAATCAGATGGTTGTCACAATTTCTCAAGCTAAAAAAAATCCAGTTGGAGCTTTGCTATCAAATCTAACATGGGAAACTCTGGAAAAATTAGATGCAGATTTGGCAGAAACTGGAGCGCAGTTAACTTATTTAGATGGGTATTTAGAAATTATGACTCCTTTATCTGATGCCCATGAAGAACCTAAAAATACTTTAGGTCAGCTTTTAGAGATTTATATGCGGGTGAAAAATATTCGTTTTTATGGACGTGGTAGTACAACAATTGGGACAAAAGAATTAGGCGCACGCAAAGAACCAGATGAGTCTTATTGTTTGAGTAAACGCAAACCAGTTCCAGACTTGGCAATTGAGGTAATAGTCACCAGTGGTGGAATTGACACCCTAGAAATTTATCGTCGAGTCGGAGTATCAGAGGTTTGGTTTTGGCAAGATGGTGTAATTTCGGTTTATTGTTTGCGTTCTACAGGATATGACTTAGTAAGTAAGAGTGAATTATTACCAGAATTGGATTTGCGGTCACTAGAGTTTTATTCTCGAATGGCAGATCAATATGATGCAGTGAATGCTTTTATGCAATCGTTGATGTAGAGAAGCGATGCCTACGGCGAGCGAAGCTATCGCCCTCTACCAGCAGTCTTTACAAATCAGTGAAAGCATTGGCAATATCCAAGGTAAAGCCGCGACTTTGCACTGTTTAGCTAACAAATGGCAAACAGTTAAGGTACTTTCTTAAACTTCCAAATTTTGAAAATATTATGAAGCCGCTAAAATGTGGCTACTAGAGGATGAATATGAGCGATTGAATAATCGTATTTTACAACAAGATTCTGATTGATGATGAAGATTAAAAATATTATAGCCCCCTCCTCGCTTGCGGGGTTGGGGTTGGGGTTGTCTTGTCATAAACCAGTATTTTCTTATATCAGTATATAAAGTTTTATCGTCAGCGTGTTCAATATCCCGATTCTCAAAGCGTGAGGGAAATTATCAATGTTCTGCACAAATCAAGGCATTAGACCCTTATGATACAATAATACTAACTCAATTAAGAACTCTCCTCTAATTTTTTAACTCCCCAATCATCAATCCATGACCAAAAAAGTAGATATTGGTAGTAAACGCTTAATCAGTCTCGCCCCCGATAATTGGGTACAATGGGTAACACAAAGAAAAGATATTCGGGTGAGAGAGTTTATTTCTTCAGAATTTCAATGGATAAGCCGCGATAACGACGTACTGATTAAAGCCGAAAACCCAGAAGGGGAGTTTTTAATTCTCAATGAGCTACAATTGCGTTATAACGAGAAAGTTCCTCTCAGAATGACGGCTTATATAGCTTTAGCCAGAGAACGGTATAATTTACCCATTTATCCTGTCCTTATTAATATTTTACCCCACGTAAAAACACCCAACATTCCCAAATTCTACCAACAAGATTTTATGGGAATGAAAAGTTATCAAGACTATCGGGTAATTAATCTCTGGGAAATTGAAGCTAGTTTAGTATTTGCAGAAAATTTATCAAGTTTATTACCCTTTGTACCAATTCTCAAAGGAGGTGGTGAAGAAGCAATTGTCAGAAAAGCAGTAATTAAACTGCGGGAAAATGAACAGTTAAGCGATTTAGAACCCTTATTATCATTTTTTGCATCCTTTGTCCTAGAAATACCAATAGTTCAACAAATCATGAGGTGGGATATGACAGTATTAAGAGAATCACCCTGGTATAACGAAATCCTCAAACAAGGGTTACAGGACGGTTTACAACAAGGTTTACAACAAGGTTTACAACAAGGTTTACAACAAGGTTTACAGCAAGGTGAAGCTAATTTAGTTATTCGTCAACTATCAAAGCGTTTTGGTAATCTAGATATAGCAATTGCATCACAAATTCGCCAGTTATCAAGTCCTCAATTAGAAACATTAGGAGAAAGTATCTTTGATTTTTCTGCTATGGCTGATTTAGAAAACTGGTTACAACAAAATACTGATTAAAAAAGATAAAATCTGGGAATTGATTACGTCACCACTTCCTCTAAGATACAAGGTTGGGTTAGGCAACAGCGTCAGCTGACGCATTTTTGAGGGTTTGTGCCTTAATTCAACCTATGTAATTTCATGATTTTGAGCTTAACCGATAAATATTGCCAGAAGAACCCCAAAGGCGATCGCAACTATGGCAAAATGTCAACTATTTAAAACAACTAATTACAGAGAATTTATTTAACTTAAAGTTATTACCCACAGAATCTGCGATATGCACTTGAATAAGGTACAGAATCTACAGTAAAAGTTATATGCTAAGAGACTCCAGACTCCAGACTCCTGACTCCTGGTATATCAATATGTTACCTCATATCCAAACCTTAATCTCATTAATCGAAACCTTACCCTTAAATATCCAAAAACAAATAGTAGAACATCTGCAAGAATATATTCAACAATTTACCAAAAATTTAGATCCTGAACAAAAAATCATCCCAACAGATGATTATTCCTCACAACTTTCTCCAGAAGAATTGGAAATGTTGAATAATTGCACAGAAATTCCTGTCTGGTCTCCCTTTGATTCATCGCAGTGAATATAATTTCTGGATGCTAAAACCCAGAGAATTTATCAGTAGAATTAATCCAAAATCTAAAATATAAAATATAAAATCGGATGATCTTTAACTTTTCTAATACCGCCTTTTCCGTAACTGAATTAACCGACTACCTAAAATTACTCTTAGAACAAGATGAAATTCTTAGACAAGTATGGGTAACAGGGGAAGTTTCCAGCGCCAATCATCACCAAAGTGGGTTATTTTTTACACTAAAAGATACGGATAGTACAGCCTCTATTAAGTGCGTATCTTGGAAAAGTCAAATAGCAAAATTGGCACAAATGCCTGTGGCTGGCGAACAGTTAATTATTTTAGGCAGTATTCGCATTTATCCACAACGGGGAGAGTATCAACTAACAGTGTGGCAAGCCTTACCTGCAGGTGTAGGTTTACAGGCGTTACGCTATCAACAACTAAAAAATCGCTTACAGGCTGAGGGACTATTTGATACAGAAAGAAAGAAATACATTCCCCCACATCCACAAATTATCGCTGTCGTTACGTCCCCAACAGCAGCCGCTTGGGGTGATATTCAAAAAACCCTCAAACATAGATATCCCAGCTTACACATCTTATTTTCTCCCGCGACAGTGCAAGGGGAACAAGCACCAGCATCCATAGTTAAAGCCATTGAAAGAGTCAAAAAAGATGGTCGTGCAGAAGTATTAATTTTATCGAGAGGTGGTGGTGCTGTTGAAGAACTAGCTTGTTTTAATGATGAAAGAGTCGTTATGGCTGTTGCTAATTGTCCAATACCAGTAATAACAGGAATTGGACACCAAAGGGATGAATCCTTAACAGATTTAGTCGCTGATTCATGCGTACATACACCAACAGCCGCAGCGGAAACAGTTGTCCCGTCACTGTCTGATTTACAAATTCAACACCAACAGCGAATTACAGACTTGTGTACAGCGGTAAATTCATCATTAGCAGCTAGGGAAAAGCAACTTCAAGGATTAAAACATCGGTTGCGTCAATTGCGCTTAGATAGACAAGTAGAACAGGAAAAAGACAAGTTATCTTGGCAACAGCGGCAATTATTACAAGTAACAACGGGAAAATTACAACAAGCCAATCAACTCTTAGAAATGTTACGCCAAAAATTGGCGAGTATTGACCCTAAATCTGTATTACAGCGTGGTTACGCAGTAGTGATAACAGAAAATGGTGTAATTCCTCGTTCTGTATCAGAATTAACTATAGGAGAAAATTTAGTGATTCAGTTGGCACAAGGTCAGGTAACAGTTAAAGTTATAGAAGTTACTGAAGGTTAAATTCTGGAAAAGTATATTTTCAGACTTCAGACTTTATGCCCAGGATGCTCTACTGTACGATGTAAGCTATGTCCTATCATGATTCTGCCTTGTTACAAAAAATTTCTGTCGAGATTTGTCAATCAATTATTGCTATTCAACAACAGCAACCGGAATTATTGATTGCAAAATATCGAACTATTAACTGGCAAATATCTACAAATAAATCGGCTTTAAGTGCAAAATTTAGAGCCATACTCAGTCAAACACAAAGCTGGGATGAATTATTACAAAAACTGCAATCATCACTGAAAGCGGTGCTTGTTCCCGCAGCTTTTGATTCACAAATACTATCAGATTTAATATCTGCTATTGAGCAGTTAAATTCAGAAAATATTAATGTAAATGCTAACCATTTACTCCCACGCCAATCTGCAAATATAACTATTTTGCTTTTAGATGCAGAAAATCTGCAACTTAATACGAATACAGAAAAGTTTTTAACTACAATTTGTGATTCTCCTATACAAGTTAAAATTGCTTTTGCTAATTGGTCAAATCGCGGAAAATTGGATTTAGAATTACATGAACGTGGCTATGATTTAATTCATGTTCCTGCTGGTAGAGATAATGCTGATGGGAAAATGATTGCGGTGGGTTCTTCGATTCATGAGCGCTATCCTCATGTTAAGGAAGTGTTTGTTTGTTCCTCAGATAAGGTAATGACAAATTTATGTAATACATTACAACAAAATGGGATATTAGTTTATCAAGTTAGTCAACATGGAGAAAATATTAAGGTATTTAATAGTGCAACCAGTGAAACTGTGAATTATTCTCTGAAACCTGTTCCAGAAATACCTTCTATAGAGCAGTTTATTTTTCAAGTTAAGAGTTTGATTAAATCACAACAAAAGCAAACTGCAAGTTATTGGGTAAAACTTTCGATTTTGTCTAAATTATTTAAAAGTAAACATCAATTAACTATTAGTCAAATTATTACTCATCATTTTCCTGGTAAAAAAGCCAAAGATGTATTTATTAACTATCCATCTGAGATTGTTATTCATCAAATTGATGAAAAATCTGAATTATATGTGACAATTTTTGAAGATCATCAACCCCAATCAGAAGATAGTCAAGCTAATGTACAAGCTACAATATCCAGCGAATTATCTGCTATTAATTCTGCCGCAGATTTAGAACAAGCGATTAAAAATATTTTGACTGATTTAAGTAAGTTAGATAATCAGCAATTTGTTGATATTAGTATTTTGGGTAGTAAGTTTTATCAGCAATATGGTCAACCGATTACGGAACAAATCAAACAATTACAGATTAGTGGTAGTTTTGTGAAGTTTTTACATTCTTGTAATTCTTTGCAAATTCAGCAGGTAGGTAAAAGATGGGAGGTGGGTGTGAAAAAATCTGAACTATGATTTGTGTGATTTATTTGATTTAGATGATTAAAACTAGAATACCGAAATAGACCAATAATAATTTAATTATTCTTCCTTCTTCCTTCTTTCTAACTCGGTGACTCCTTCTTCTAATTAAACCCAGAATACCGAGATAGACTGTACTATAAATATAGTCTGTAAAGAAATGTAAATATGATGATGTTACAAGATAAAGTTATTGTCATTGTCGGTGCTACTGGTGGTATTGGTGCTACCTTAACTCGTCAGTTGTCCTCTACTGGTGCGCGGTTGGTACTTGCAGCTAGGGACGGGGAAAATTTAGCTGCATTAGCAAATCAGTTATCAGCAGACGTGCTGACAGTTCCCACAGATATTACTCAACCTCAACAGGTGGAAGCATTAATCCAAGCGACAATAGCCCAGTTTGGACAAATTGATGTCCTTGTAAATGCAGCCGGGGCGGGGATTCTCAAAGCCTACAACAACATTGAATCGGCAGATTTAGAGGCAATGCTGGATCTCAATTTAAAAGGCTGTTTTTACACGACTCAAGCAGCAGCGAAGGAGATGCAAAAACGGAAATCTGGTCATATTTGCAATGTTGTCGGTATTCTTGGTAAACATTCAATGCCTATGGCTGCGGCTTATTCTGCGTCTAAATTCGGTGTTGTGGGTTTTAGTAAATGTATAGCGGAAGAACTGAAACGTTTTGGGGTGAAAATGACACTTTTTTACTTTGGAGGGATAGATTCTCCTTTTTGGGATAAGGTAAATTTAAAAGTAGATCGGAGTAAAATGCTGAGTTGTGAGACTGCGGCAAATGCTATTTTTTATGCTTTATCGGCTGAACCACAGGCTATTCCCATGGAAATTAATATTCAACCTGAGAGTCATTTATTTTTCTAGTGTGTAACAGATGTAATACCAAATTAAGATGAGGCTGCATAAAATAATATTTCCAGAATAATTGAACGCAGATAGACGCAGATAAACGCAGATAAATACGGATAAATTAATGGATTTCAGGATTCTGTGCAGCCTCACATAAAATTGGTAAAAAGATGATAGTAAATACTGGATTTAAAAGAAATTATGCTGCAAATTGATCACGTTCACTTTTATGTCGAAGATGCCCAAAGGTGGCGAGATTGGTTTGTATATTGTCTTGGTTTTCAAGCAGTGAATGATGGTATTTTTCCCAGGTTTTTTCATCATCCCAAATCGTTGCATACTTGTACAGAAGTGGTGAAAAGTGGATCTGTCTACTTTTTACTTTCTTCTGCGATTTTACCGACTAGTCCGGTGGCTGAGTTTTTGCGTGAACATCCTCCTGGTGTGGCTGATATAGCCTTTGTAGTTGATGATGTAGAAGCTTTGATAGCAAAGGCTATAAGCAATGGGGCAAGGATTCTCCAACCTGTTCAAGATGCTGAATTTTGTCAGTATGCCAAAATTGCTGCTTGGGGTAGTTTAAATCATACCTTAATTACTAAAAATAAACCAAAAATAGAAGATAACGAAAATATTTTACATAATTCTATTACGGCGATTGATCATCTAGTTTTAAATGTGGGTGTTGGTGAGTTAGAAACTGCTATTAATTGGTATCAAAAAATCTTTGATTTTCAACCTCAACAGACTTTTAATATTAAAACTGATCGTTCTGGTTTGCATAGTCAGGTAATGATTTCACCTCATGGCAATATTCAATTACCAATTAATGAACCAGCTTCGCCGAGTTCACAAATTCAAGAATTTCTAGACGTAAATCGAGGTGCAGGTATTCAACATATTGCCTTATTGATACCTGATCTTGTGAATGCAATTTCTCAATTTCGGACTGCTGGGTTATCTTTTCTTTCTGTTCCTCAAAGTTACTATTCCCAGCTACAACAACGATATAAATTTTCTCTTTCACTCCAAGAATTAAAAGCCATATCTCACCAACAAATTCTGGTAGACTGGCATGAAGATGCTCACCCAGGACAGTTATTATTACAAATTTTCAGCCAACCTATTTTCTCAGAACCAACTTTTTTCTTTGAGTTTATTGAACGTCGTTCTCTGGCTCAAGGTTTTGGCGAAGGTAACTTTCTGGCTTTATTTCAAGCCATTGAACGCGAGCAAATTAAACGCGGTTTTGTCGGCGGTTAGTAGACTGGTAATTGGGGAATATGCAGACAAATTTTCCAGATGTCAAACAATTTTGCTTTACTGAACCAGAATAGATATTATCTGGTTGGGGCGACAAAGATTGCCGCCCCAAGCCACCCTAGTACCGCAAGGCGGAAGTCAAAAGTCAAAAGTCAAAATGAAGACAGTATAGGCTTTTGGAGGATTTAGAATGGTTGGTTTATTTCCGCCAAGCTGTACTAGTATTTTTGGGTAATTTGTTTTTTTGTGTTCCCTAAGGGACTTCCCATTAAAAAAATACCCAAAAATTTCTTGTGGTGCGGGACGAAAAGCCCGCTAATCATCAAGGACGGGCAGGATGCCCATCCCACAAAATTGGGTAATTTGTTTTTTTGTGTTCCCTAAGAACCCTACCTAGAAGATATTGTTGTTGTAATTATCCAGGTGTGTGTGAATAGTGATGCCAGCGTCTATAGGATAGAGAACGTCGGTGTTCGATTTATAGGGGTTCGGTAAATTCGATGCACTGGAAATACCCGATTTCCAGTAGGAAGATGTAGCTAGAATCCTTGGAGTCCGTGAATTGGAGGTTTCGTTACCTGTTAATCCTTGCAGATAGCCATCACCTTTGCCATCCCTATTTTGATCTGGCGTTAAGGCTTGCAGCCACTGAATTCCCTCGTTGATATAGTCACGAGCATCTTGATCGTTAGAATTAGGGGTATCAATCGAATTACCAGCGAGGTAATTCAGCCAGCTAGTCACTAAATCCCGTCCGAGTATGTAACGCGCGTCTCGGTTATTGGGGTGCATTGAGGAATCAACAATCTGAAGTGCCTGTGCGCGGGTGTAGAAGAGGGTATCTTCTCCTCGGTCAGTTTTGCCATTGCGATTGTAGTCTCCTATGAGCAGTCCCACTCCGTATCTACGGGTAACAGGATCTAAGACTTTTCCGGGACGGGCAGAGTTGGTATAGGGTGAGAGTAAGAGGTCGCTATTTGGGAAATTCGGCCTTGTTTTTTGGGAGGGTTCGTTGCCTTGGATGCCGTCCCAGAATTTCTGCCATTTGGTGTTTTGCCAAAAATGAGCATTGCGGACACCGGGTGCGGCCATGATTGTGTCAATATCGGTGGCAGTGTTGTTTTCGAGGTTGGTGTCGGTGAAGTCAGAAGGGGCGGTAACCGTCGCGGTATTGGTTAAGGTTCTATGATAGTCGGAAACTTTGTGGCTGGCAGGGCCACCAACTACTGTTCCCGTCACTTTGTAGGTGATGCTACTACCCGCTGGCAGGGTTACGTAATCCTCGATATTGTCAGTTCCTCTGGCTTCATTGTCTGTGGCTCCCTTAGCTGCCTTGCTTGTCCACTTCACGTCTGTCAGGTTGCTGGGGAATAAATCCTCTACCAGCGCGTGAGTAGCGGTATCAAGACCACAATTGCTAACTACAATGGTATAAGTTACCAATTGTCCGGGTACTACTTTGGTCAGGTAATCGGTCTTGGTGATCTTTAGGTCGCCAGTACGAGTCAAGTTAACGGTATTGGTATCAGTGTCTGTGACTGTTGTTCCATTACTACCTGTACCTGTACCTGTGACGATGTTAGTGATTGAACCCCCATCAATCTGTGCTTGAGTAAGAGTGGCTGTTGCCGTACCAATTGCCGTTATCCCTACTGCTAGGTCATCAGCCGTACTATCACCATCTAAGTCCGTGAGTCCGGTAAGAGTAATGTTACCAAGTTGGTTATCATTGGCAGTAACGTTAAATAGAGAGACATTGCCATCGTTTTTCACTGCGTAGTTGTAAACGATTTGGTCGCCAGCATTTTCTTTACCGTCACAGTTGGTATCAGCTACGCCATCGTTGCTCTTAGTAACTTTAATGACTGGATTCAGCAG